>JAQUMZ010000084.1 GCA_028717865.1 Elusimicrobiota bacterium
AGTAACGACCGCGATTAAACTCCTGTTTGATCGCGGGGATTTCATCTCGATTAATACGCTAGGCTCAGCAGCTTTCCGAGTGCTTTATGACATCTCGCAAAAAAAGAAGCACAAGTTCCACGTTCTATTTGATGATCTAATAGCCCCCGGGAAGGAGCGCATCTTTTGGGGTTATTTCAATCGCGTCTCCGAGTTTTCAAAGCATGCGGACAGAAACCCTGATGACTTGCTTAAGAATCAAGATGAAACGTTGAACGACCATCTGCTCTTTTTCTGTTGCGTTGGCTGGCTGGATAGCGGGCGGCCGCTGCCGCATGCCATGAATCTGTTCTGGCATTGGTATATCATTGGCCACCCGGACATTATGAAGCCGGATTATCCGATGCGGAATCAAATCTTAGCTGTCGCCAACAATAGCAAGTCCCGCAGTGTAAGGCTCGAGGCGGGAAAGCAAATGCTCCTACGATATGGTGAACCAAAACCCGGAACGATTCGAATCCCGAGCAAAGACAAGCTCTGAGGTCAACATTCTCGCCCTAACATCGGGCTCTACGGCCGCGCGCGTGCGCGGAGCCCAGTCAGGTGGGCCAACGTGGCGCGCACATAGCGCGCGCCGTAGGCCCCAGCGTTCGGCGGGCTTAACTCGCGGCACGCGAATTTGAGGGAGATTCGAATGTCATTTTCAAAGGAATGGTCTTTTGTCGGGTGCCTTCGTATGGCACTTGCCGTGATCTGTTCGGGATTGCTACTGGGGTGCCATGCGCGAAAGGATTCAACGCAGATCGTGAAACCGGGGAGCATCTCGAATGGGAAATTGGAAGCTACGACAATCGAAGACCCTCGGCCCCATGCCATAGACTTAGTGTTGGCCGTGCTTCCTTTCCGAAACGATTCCAGCGATGACAATAAATTGGGACTGCGCCTTAATGACCTCTTTGCGGAGAGACTCGCGCGGGTACGAGGCATCAAGCTCGTCGAGCGCGAACGGCTCGCCGCCATTATGGAGGAGATGCACCTTGGCGACATTTTTGCTGATCCGAAGACTGCAGTAACGATTGGCAATCTGGTGGGAGCAAACGTGCTGGCTTTGGGGTCTTATGCTAAGGCTGAAAGCAACCACATCGTGACTGTCCGCCTCGTAAAAGTCGAGACGGGAGAGATTATTGGCGGCGTCGAAGATTCCGGACAGAACTTCGAACGACTAGCAGATATCCTGGCTGCGCGGCTGGCTCAGTCATTGACGCCACATCCCGCTAGTCCCCGTTAGAATGGCACTAGCCCTCATTGCCACGGCATTCCTCATGCTGCCTGGCTCAGCTCATTCAGCAGCTTGCTCCGTTCGTCTGGGCGTCCTCGACTTCCATCTGCGCAGTCTGACGCCAAGCGCTCCGCTGATTCAACGGACGCTCACTGAATTGCTGGTCGGAGAACTGAGCAGAAACAAACGATTCCAGATCGTAGAACGCGAGTCGCTGGGTCCTCTGCTTGACGAACTGAATCTGAAGGAACAGGGCGCCACACGGGGCGGCCCCGACATCGGAGAAGCAATCCCTGCTGATTACCTGCTGGAAGGATCGATTCTACAGCGACCCGAGGGATTGGAGATCGAATACTCCCTGCTTGAGGTGAAGAGCCGAACACGAATCGGGGTGAGTCACGCCAATTTCTGCGAATATGAACTATCGGATGGAGCGTTGCGGATTGCGCAGGCTCTCGAGAAGACTCTAATGAGCCAAGTCGGGTGTGTCTCGCAGAACGGTGTGAAGGCTAAGACCGTCGCAGTCATCCCATTTCGCGATGATCTCGTTGGCGGGAAAGGAGCAATGGGGCGCACGGTGTCCGACTTGGTTTCACCGCTACTAGCCACAGGTGGTGACACACAAGTCGTTGAGCGGGATCGATTGGCGGAAATCTTAACTGAACTGCACTTACAATCTGGCGGAGAGGTTGCCCCGGAAACGGCCGTGAAAATGGGGCACCTATTAGGCGCGCAGGCAGTCATTCTTGGAAGTGTACGATACTCATCCGGCCGGCTGGCACTCGAGGCTCGCACAGTGCACGTCGCGACTGGACGCATTAGGGAGGCAGTCAGGGCAGAGGGCCTTCCTGGCGAGCTCTTAAAGCTCACAAGCCAGTTGTCTCGTCAGTTATCGCAACAGCTAGGGACGGCCGCTATTAACAGCCCGGCGGAAGATTTTGAAGATTTCAGTTCAAAGCGCCAGAAAGAGTCTGCTGAATACAATACGCGTGCTTTAGCCATCTTAGGCTCGGGTTCCTATATGGATGTCGGCAACAAGCCTGGTTATGAACGTGCCGTCGCGGACTTAAAGAGAGCCATCTACGTAAACCCTTGGTTCGCCGATTTATACATTAATCTCCATCAGTGTTTCATCCGGATGTATCGGCACGCTGAAGCGAGGGCGGCACTGGAAGCTCTGATACGTCGATATCCGTCGATCATCATCGAAACGAAGGATCTGGCCATGGCCTACTTCTGGCTGGGGAATCTTTTTCGCGAGGACGGCGATTACGCCAACGCGGTGAAGTACCTTCAGCTTGGAATAGACCTGCACACTCTTGGTTATCTCGATAACAACTCGTTGGAGTTCATTGCTGAGTGTCAGTTCCTCCAGAAACACTACGACGATGCATTGGCATCTTTGAGTAGACTAACAGGAAATAGCCCGACCCATCGGGAGTTCCCTGACATCGCGTTCATTCATGAAGTGATGGGGAAGAGCGATCTTGCCCTTTCTGAATATAGGCAGGTACCAACACCGGGCACTACCGGGCGCCTTATCCGCTGGGGCTCGCAACGGGTCTCCGACCGCATCTTGCGACTAAAGTCGTGCCAGTCTGGCTGTGACCGCAGGCCGTTGGCCAAATTGGCACAGCTGGAGGCGCTTGCGACACGGTACGTCTTGGATGTCCACGCTGCACAGAGCCATTTCCTGAAAGACAACTATGACCTCCTTGGCGCTATCGGCCCAGATTGGAAATCAAAGTCGAAGGCGTACTATGAGATGCAAAACAACCGACAGCTCTGGGAAATCATCAATGGTCTTGAAGCCCTCGTCCGAGATAATCCCACGCACCCTGTGGCTGACCATGCATTGATGATTTTGGCCGTGGCCTACGAGAACCTCGGTGCTGATGAACGGAAACACGCGACTGCGACCTACCGAAGGATCGTGGACAACTACCCGCACAGCAAATACCGCCGCGAATGCCTAATGAAGATGACTTTTGGTGCCTCACCAGAAGAGCGCCGCGCGATTTATAAAAATATCTTAAAGGACAATCCCGCCGACTTGTATGCTCTGTTTTACCTGGGGGAATTGGAACATACCTCATTCCACAACGGCAAGGATGCCAAGGAACTATTGGAGAAGTTTTTGAGCTTGAATCCTGACCCCAAGGACCCCGTATTCAATTACACTTTTCTTCCCGCCGCAAAAAGAATTCTCGGCGAAATTGCCGACGGCGGAAGAAAGCAGAAGATAGTCACCCCGGAGGACGCCTACTGCTCATGGGACCGTTCGTACAAAGAGTACGTTTCGAAAGGGGGAGTGATGTCCCAGCCCGCCGCTTTTGACTCTCTTAAGGCGGCCAAGGTGCTCGAACAGATGGGGCTTTTTGAGGCAGCATTTCTTCGTTATCAGAAGATTATCGATGTGTATGCCGACCGATACTCTCACATGGCATTGGAAGCTCAGCAGCACATTGACGCGATTACGGCGAGTCATCCCGGGATAAGCCGACAGGAGAACACAGCACAGGTCGCAAAGTCCCTGGCGGATTTGCAGAGCTTATGTGATCGGAGATATGGGACTGTTCAAATTTCTTCACCAAGGCCCGCAGCTTCCCCTATCCAGGATAGCCACTAATTTGAGAACTAAGGATTGCACGCCGAACATCGGGCACTGCCGGTGCGCTATAGGTCGATGAAATTGGGTCATGGGCCTGCCGGCTCGGCGCGCCGCGCCGCGCACAGCAGACCCATGCGTTGATATGGTTGACTGATGTCAAGTAGGCAGTAGCCGTCGTCCTCCTCTCGTGGAAGGAAGTCCCGAACGAACCAGACCCCCAAGCGGAACGCGAGCTCATGACGTTGGTCGCTCATGCTGATATTCGCGGGTTGGTTACCGCATGACCCTTTTGCGTCACGGGGCTGCCTCGCTCTAGGATCGAGCGTCGGAGCAAACGAATCCGGCTCTTAACGTTGCCGAGGATTCCCCAGACCCTGCTCGCGTTCCTCTTGTGAATCTGGCCGACAACTTCTTTGCTGGCTACCCTGCCAGCGGTTTAACCTCCTTTGCGATCGCCCACATGAAGCCCAGCAGTTCCCGGGCGATCGCCGTTGTGATCACCTGCTTGATCTTGCCCTTCGCCGCCAGACGCCGGTACTTGGTGCACAGCCGCAGCTGCGCCTTCCAGGCGATCTCGCGGACCTTCTGATCCACGGTGTCCTGCCGATCCCTCAGCCCGCGCGAGACACGCGCGGGAAAGCGATAAGCCCACGCGGCCTCGACGAGCATGCGCCGCGCGTGCGAGTTCCCCGTTTTGGTGATTGCGCCCAGCCTTTGCCGCGGCCCGCTCGAATACTGGCTCGGCACCAGGCCCACGAACGCCATCAGGTTGCGCGGGTCTTCGAATCTGGAGAGATCCCCCAGTTCCGAGAGGATGGATGCCGCCGCCACCACCGAGACCCCCCGAAGCGCTTGCAGCGCTTCGACGACGGGCGCCATGCGCCACGTCGTCGTTGCCTCTTTGAGCTGCTCAGTGATGCGCTCCACCCGCTCATGCGCCTCTTCGACCGCGTTCAGGTATTCCTGGAATACCACCTGTTGGACCGCCACGGGCATGGAGAGCCTGCCCAGCCAGCGTTGATGCGCCTGCGTCCACGCCTTGGCCCCCGTGTAGCGAATGTTCTGGCGTAGCAGCAGCGCTCCCAACTGCTGCCGCGTCCGCCGGCACGCGACGACGGCATCTTCCCGCGATCGCGACACATCCCGCATCGCCTCATCATCTGGACCGGGCACGAAGACCGCCTTGAGCTCCCCGGCTCGGTGCAGCCGTGCCAGGTTAACCGCATCTCGCCGATCCGTCTTGATCCGGTCACCCGTACGCTTCGGTATCATGCTCGGCGCCACCACCGAGCATTTGATCCCCTTCCTCGTCAGATGCCGATATAGCGCGTACCCGCATGGCCCCGCCTCGTAGACGATGTTCAGCTTGCCCCGCTCGGCTCCCAGCCTTCGCATCACTTTATCGACCGCCTCCAGATCCCCCGCAATCTTCCCATACGACCTCACCTCGCCTTGCCCTTCCGGCGCCAACGCTACGTCGATAGATTCTTTGTGGACATCTAGTCCAATATACATGGTAGACTGTTCCAAGCTCGCCTCCTTTGTGTGGCTCTATGATGCCTTCAAACAGTATCACAACCCACGTTCCAAAGGACGGCGAGCCCTGCTTTTCAGTCAACCATTGTGTCTAGGCGCATCAATCATATGGGGAACAGCGTGACGATTGCGATTGGAAGACTCGCACTGCTTCTGAGCCTGGCGGCTAGCATCACGGCCTGTAAAACACTGACTCGAGCCGCTGAGTCTCGATCCATGCGCAACCAGGCACTCCATGACGAACTTGTCTCGATGTCCAAAGCGGATCAGGAAGTGCGCCAAGCCCTCATAGCATCGGGAATCGAACATCCGAGTCCAGAAATCACGTCTCGGATGGAAATGATTGACGCGACCAACACCGCGCGGATGAGAGAGATCATCCATGAACGAGGCTGGCCAGGCAAGACACTGGTTGGGCACGATGGAGATACAGCGGCCTTCTTGCTGGTCCAGCATGCTGACCGGGATCACTCGTTCCAGAAAGAGGTCCTGCCGCTGTTGGCGCAGGCGTACAAGTCCGGAGAGACGTCGGGGGAACACCTCGCCCTTCTGACCGACAGAATCCTTGTCGGGGAAGGCAAAAAGCAACGATATGGTTCACAAGCCAAGATAGCGGAAGGGCAAATCATGGTCGATCCCGTTGAAGATGAGTCCAATCTTGATAAGAGGAGAGCTGAATTGGGTCTTCCCCCAATGCATGAGTACATTGAACTCATGCGGAAGGCCTACGGTTTGGCCCCCCAGTCAAAATGAGAGCGCCTAACCTCGGGTTCTGCCGATGCGCTTTCAGACCAATGAAATTGGGTCATGGGCCCGCCGGCTCGGCGCGCTGCGCCGCGCACGGCAGACCCATGCGTTGAAGCTGTAGAAAAAACCCCTTTATGGGCAAGATCAAAGATTTCTCTCGACGGAGAAAGCGGGCCGGATTTGCAGTGAAGGGCCTTTTTCTACAGCTTCGTTCGACGGACTGATCATCAATAAGCTCCCCGCTTCATGGTAAAATTAATATAGTGGACTGGATAGGCCTGATAATTTAGGAGAGATAATGCCGACGATTCTGTTGGTGGCTGGTTGGAGATTCTTCTTCTACTCAAACGAGGGGAATGAGCCGATTCACATCCACTGCCAGAAAGGCGACGCCGAAGCAAAGTTCTGGCTCGACCTGGATGCATTCGAAGCGGTCGAGGCGCATAGTTTCAACATGAGCCCAGCCGATAAGAGGAACGTCAGAAAGATCATCTTCGAGCATTTCGACTACATCGCTGGCGAATGGCAGAAATGGCAGGAGAAGAAAAAATGAATAGGGTTCACGAAGTTGCCAATATTTCATTCGCGGGCAAGAAGATGCGCTTGGCTGTCGACGGACGGAATTACGACATAGACATCTCCCAGCTTTCAGCCAAGCTCGCCTCAGCATCAGAAAAACAAATATCAAACTTCGTCCTTTCGCCATCGGGTTACGGAATCCACTGGCCCGAAATTGACGAAGACCTCTCTATCGACGGGCTGATTGGCGTCCACCACAGATGTCCCGTCTCCAAGTCGGTCCACTGAAAGGCCGTCGAACATCCGGTTCTGCGGGCGCGCGCCGCAGACCGACACGTTCTGCGCACGGACGAGAAGGCGGCTCTGGCCCCCTGGCCGGGTCGGGGTTTTCGTGCTAAACTGGACGTATGAAGAATTACACGTTCCCGGTCATCGTTGAAAAGGATGAAGACGGACTCTATATCGGCATCGTTCCTGATCTCAAGGGCTGCCATACCCAGGCTCGTAGCCTCGGCGAATTAGAAAAACGATTAAGAGAAGCAATCAGCCTTTGTCTGGAAGTCCAACGGAAGGAATTTCATCAGAATAAGTTCGTCGGGCTCCATCAGGTTGAGTTGCGGGCTTGAGCAAGCTTCCGATCGTTACTTCAACCCAGATGATCCGGATTCTCCGGCATCTGGGTTTTGAGTTTGTGCGCCAGAAAGGCAGCCATGCCTACTACCGCCATGCCGATGGTCGCGCCACAGTCGTTCCAATACACCGTGGCGAGGACCTGGGACGAGGCCTTATCAGAACGATACTGCGCGATTTGGAAACATCGCCAGAGGAATTCCTGCGCCTGCTGAGAGAGACCTGACGGCGCAGAACATCGGGTTCTGCCGGTGCGCTACATGCCATGCCCCAGGTCGGAGTGAGCGCAGAGAGCAGGGTGTACCGGCTGACATCCGCTTCTGCCGTCGCGCGCAATTGTCCCGCCGCGCGCTGCCATTTTCGAGCGTCCTTATAACGCGCGGCGGCAAGATTACCCGCCAGGCTTCATCGGCGTGGTTCTGGTCCTTACATAGCCCGCGGCTTTTAGTGCTATAATCGAATTACTTCAGGAGGCCCCCTCATGATCCTGCACACCCTCTGCCTCATCGCCTCGCTCGCCGGCGCCCAGAGCCTCGAATCCCTGTCCGCCGGCGCCGCCGGCATGGCCCTGCCGGCCTTCAAGTTCACCCCCGCGGCCGTAGTCGCCGCGCCCCGCGCCGCCAGCCTGCCCCGCATCGGAACCATCCAGGGCGGCATGAACCACTCCCCCGTCGACGTCACCTTCGACCGCCGCGCCGGCCGCATCACCGGCGGCATGAACCTCAGCCCCCTCGACGTCGCCATCGACTACGACGCCAGCACCATCAAAGGCGGCGCCAACCACAGCCCCGTAGACCTCAAGTTCGCTTGGACCCCTGAAGGCGTCGCGGTCGCAGGCGGCGCCAACCGCAGCCCCGTCAAGTACGAAGTCACCTGGTCCAAGGGAGTCCTCGAAGGCTACTCCAACCACGCGCCCGTGCGCGTCGAGTTCGACCTGGAGACCGGCAAGCTCACCGGCTACGCCGACCGCGCCCCCATCGAACTCCAGTACGACAAAGTCTCCGGCCGGCTCACCGGCGGCATGAACCGCTCCCCGGTCGACGTCACGCTGATCAACCTCGACCTCTACGACTTCCTGACCTACATCTTCCTGTTCCTCAAGTGACCGGCCACACCCTGAGGCCCAGCGCGCAGCTCCTGGCCGCGGCCCTATTGGTCATGACCCTCGGCGCCTGCGGCGACTCCGGCTGCGGCGAGCCCGAGAAGCAGAAGGCCGGCTCCTCCAGCGGCGGACTCGGCTCCAGCGGAGCCTCATCCGGCGGCGGCGGCTCGGTCTCCGTCGGCCCCAAAGCCCAGCAGGTCATCAACGGGCCCCTGCGCAAGGACGCTGACGCGCCCAAGGCCGCCAAGGCCCCGAAGTCGGAGACCGCCCGTCCCGAGGTCAAGACCGCCATCTCCACCGCGGCCATCTTCGTCGCGGTCACCAAGGCCGACTACGAGGCCAAGGTCGTCAAGGCCCTGGGCAAGGTCCTCGTGGTCAGCTACACCCCTTCCTGCAAAGGCTGGAAAGACCTCGAGGCCGCGCTCAAAGGCACCTCCGACGACCTGGCCGGCCAGGTCGTCGTCTACCGCCTCAATGTCACCGCCCCGGGCCAGGCCACGGTCCTGCCCGCGGGCATGACCCGCCTGCCCGTGCCCGGCTTCGCCTACTACGAGAGCGGCCAGGTGCGCGCCCAGCGCCAGAGCCTTCCCTTCGACCGCTGGGTGGGCAGGAAGGGCGAGCCCATCGAGGACTCCCAGCAGTACCAGGACCGCCTGCGCCGCTGGCTGCGCGAAGCTCTCGCCGCCAAGGACTTCAGCCTCCCCGAACCCAAGCCCAAGTACTGAGGAACCCGCCGTGGGCACGGGTGTCCGCAAGCATTATAAGTTCGGCTAATGCCCTTTTGTGCTATAATCCTCCTAGGCCTTTCGGCCTAGGAGGATGCACATGAGACTCGTCCTCGTTCTGCTGGCCGGAGCCCTCGCCCTGCCCGCCT
>JAQUMZ010000085.1 GCA_028717865.1 Elusimicrobiota bacterium
GGTAATACTGATTTACCTGGGGATGCAGTGCTACGCTTTCTCCTGGACGATCCGGAGCTTCCCCGCGCTCGGCCTCAACGTCAACGCCGCGCGCGCGGCCGCGGCGCTGCTGGCGGCGAGCTTCCCCTTGTCGCTGTATTGGCTGCGTCTGCGCCCGGGGTCGTGGACCTGCGCCTTCGCCTACGTTTCCTGCCTATGGCTGGGCATCGCTTTCGTCTGGGCGTCCTGGGCCGCGCTGGCCGACCTCTGTGCCGGGGCCGCGCGCCTCGTAGGCGCCGCGCAGCGGTTGCGGGCGCCGATAGCCCCGGCCGCGGCGGCGCTGGCCGCGGCCTGCATCGCCTGGTCCCTGCTCAACGCCGCGCGCCTGCCCCGCGTCCACGACCTGGAGCTCGAGCTCGCGAACCTGCCTCCGGAGCTCGACGGCTTCACCGTGGTCGAGCTATCCGATATCCATCTCGGGCTTTCCCTCTCGCCGGAGCGCTTCGCGCGCATCGTGGAGCGCGCCTCGGCGCTCGACGCCGACGTGATCGTGTTGGCGGGCGACATCTTGGACGCCGGCATGGACGGCCAGGCCGAGGCGGCGCGCATCGGCGCCGGGCTCAAGGCCCGGCGGGGGGTCTTCGCCGTGCTGGGCAACCACGAGTTCTACCACGGCGCGGCGGAGTCGACGCGGACCTTCCAGGCCATGGGGGCCCGGGTGCTGAGGGGGGAGGTCGCCGTCCTGCCCGGGGGGCTGCAGATCGCGGGCGTCGACGACATCCGGACCGCCCGTATTTCCCGAACCGAGGTGGACCGGCTGCTGGCCGGCCTCGATCCCGGCCGGCCCTCGCTTTTCCTGTCCCATCAGCCGCTCGACTTCGAGGTCGCGGCGGCGCGGGGCGTCGGGCTCATGCTCTCGGGGCACACCCACCACGGGCAGATATTTCCCTTTGGCTTGGTGACCAGGATTTTTTATCGTTACGTGCGGGGCCTGTTCCGGCGGGAGGGCTCGTGGCTTTACGTAGGCGCGGGAGCGGGGCATTGGGGGCCGCCCATGCGGCTGCTTTCGCGCTCGGAGATCGTCCGCGTGCGCCTGCGCGCGCCTCAGCGGCCGGCCGACCAGGCCAGGCGCACGCGCCCCGCGGCGTCCGGGTCGTAGAGCCGGACCATGGAGCCGGAGTCCCGGCGGCGCAGAAGGTCGGCCTGGCCCTCGCGGCCGGCCGGGGCGAAGCCGGACTTGGCCAAAAGACCTTGCAGCATGGCCCGCAGGGTCGCCGGTCCTTCCTCGGGATTCGGCGGGAAGGAGGCCTCCCAGGAACCGGCGCCGCCGTCGCCCGCGCCCACGCAGACCTCGCAGACGGGCAGAGGGGAAAGGGCCTCGATCAGGGCGTCCTCGACGCGAGGCTCCAGCAGGACCGGCCACTGGGTGAGCGCGTCGGCCAGTACGGCGAGGCCCGAGCTCTCGGCCGTCCAAGCGCTCCAGCGCAGGCGCAGGCCGCTGTAGTCGGGCCGCCCGCTCCAGGGGAAGGGCCCCCGGACGTCCACGGATTGCGAGACGCCGCCCCCGGCGGCCGCGAAGGAGAAGCCTCCGGCCGTCTCGCGGGAATTGAAGCCCTGGCTCCCGAGCAGGTCGCGCAGCCGGCCGGAGACCTCCTCCGGCGCGCCCGGCCAGCCGGTCTCGCCCAGACGCCAGGACACGGACTGCTTGCCGCCTTCCCGCCTCCAGACGAGGTCGAGCCGCAGGCGGTTGACCGGCCGCCACAGCAGCAGGGCGCGCAGCGCCTCGGGCGCGGGCAGGTCGGGGCGCAGGCCGCGCCCGGAGAGCAGGGCCGCGAAGCCTTCGTCGCCGCCGGCGCGCGCGGCCGCGAGCACGCGTCCCAACGGGGTTTGCGGATCCTGCGGCGGCGCGACGCCGGCGCAGCCGCAGAGCAGCGCCGCGGCGGCAAGGAGGCGAAGCATGCGTTGAGGATATCAAATCGGCGGGCGGCCCGAGACCGCATTTTCCTATAATGAACGCACGATGCTCGCCTTTCTGCTTGGAGCGCTCCTGCTTCCCGCGGCCGCGGCCGCGCCCCAACCGCTGACTTTGGACTCCGCCTACGCGGCCGCGCTCAAGTGGAGCGAGATCCTGGCCCAGCAGGGGGAGACCGCCGCCCAGCTGCAGGCCCGCGTCGAAGAGCTGCGGTCCTACGTCTTGCCCCAGCTCGGCCTCGCCGGCTCGGAGATCGTCCAGCATACCCCCGCCTCGGTCAGCGGCTTGTCCTCCGGCCAGCGCTCGCGCGAGACCGCGCAGCTTACCCTGCACCAGACCCTCTTCACCGGCTTGCGCGACTACCTCGCGGTCCGCCAGGCCAAGGCGCAGGCGGCGGGGGCCGAATTGGCCCTGGCGCGGGCGCGCCAGCTGCTCTACGGCGACGTGGCCCAGGCCTATCTCAACCTGCTTTCGGTGCGCCACCAGGCGGCCATCCAGCTGGAAATCCTGCGCACCACGGACGACCTGATCCGGGAATTGCGCCAGCGCCAGAAGCTCGGACGTTCGCGGGTCAGCGAAGTCCTGGCGGCCGAGTCCCAGCGCGCGCAGGTGGCGGCCCAGGTGGAGAGCGCGCGCCTGGCCGAGGCCGGGGCCCGGCTGCTGCTGCGCTTCCTCACCGGCATAGACGAGGACGTCGAGCTCGCGGAACTCCCCCTTCCCGATGCGCCGCTCCTGGAGCCGCACCTGGACGCGAGCCAGCGCCGCCCGGACGTCGAGCAGGCCCGGCAGGCCGCGCGGGCCGCGCGGCTCGGCGTTCCCATCGCCGCGCGCCAGCGCTGGCCCCTGATCGATCTCGACGGCAACTATTACCTGCACCGGCCCCCGCCCCAGGATCCCATCAAGTGGGACGTCACCTTCTCTCTGGCCCTGCCGCTCTATCAGGGCGGCCGCATCCGGGCCCAGGTCCGCGAGGCCGAGGCGGCGGGCCGCTCGTCCGAATACGCCCTGGTCCAGGTCCGGCGCCAGGCCGACCTGGACGTGCGCACGGCCCATAGCGCCCTCGCGGCTTCGCTCTCCGTGGTCTCGGCTCTCGTCGAGGCGGCCCGCACGGCCGCCGAGAGCGCCGCGGCCCAGACCAAGGACTATCGCGCCGGCCTGGTGACCAATCTCGACGTTCTGGGGGCCCTGAACGTCCTGGAACAGGCCCAGCTCGGCCTGGACCAGTCGCGCATGCAGGCCCGGCTGGCCCGGGCCCAGCTCGGCGTGGCCTCCGGGCTTCTGGAGAAATAGCCATGACGCTTTCCGACATCTCGATCAAGAATCCGGTCTTCGCCTGGATGCTCATGCTGGGGCTGATGGTTTTCGGCTGGATCGGCTTCTCGCGCATGGGCGTGAGCGCCATGCCCGACGTGGATTTCCCCGTGGTGAGCGTCTCCCTGACCTGGGAGGGCGCCGCGCCCGAGATCATGGAGGCCGAGGTCGTCGACGTCGTGGAGGACGCCATCACCAGCGTCCAGGGCGTGCGCGAGATCACCAGCACATCGCGGCGCGGCGCGGCCACGGTCTCGGCCGAGTTCGAGCTCGACCGCGACATCGACGTGGCCCTCCAGGAGGTCCAGACCAAGGTCGCCCAGGCTCAGCGCCACCTGCCCCGCGAGCTCGACCCGCCGGTGGTGACCAAGACCAACCCCGAGGACCAGCCCATCCTGTGGCTGGCCCTCTCCGGGAACCGGCCCCTCAAGGAGATGATGCTTTTCGCCGAGAACCGCCTCAAGAACCGCTTCCAGACCATCTCGGGCGTGGGCGAGGTGTTCATGGGCGGCCTGGCCGAGCGCAACCTGCGCGTGTGGCTCGACGCCGAGGCCATGGCCCGCAAGCAGATCACGGCCGAGGACGTCATGGCGGCCATCGGGCGCGAGCACGCCGAGATCCCGGCCGGGCAGATCGAGACCCCCGCCCGGGAGTTCACGGTCCGCACCCTGGGGGAGATCTCCGACCCCGAGCAGTTCGGGCGGCTCCTGATCACCCAGCGCGGGGGCGAGCGCATATACGTGCCCATCCCCCTGCGGGAGGTGGCCCGCATCGAGGACGGGCTGGAGGACGTTCGCCGCATCGCCCGGGCCCAGGGCGAGCGCGCCGTGGGCATGGGCATACGCAAGCAGCGCGGGTGCAACGCCGTGGCGGTCGCGGCGCGCGTCGTCGAGCGTCTGTACCAGGAGCGCAAGTTCCTACCCGCGGGCATGCACCTCGACGTCAACTTCGACTCCACGCGTTTCATCAAGGACGCCGTCCACGAGCTCAACTTCAACCTGATCCTGTCCGCCATCCTGACCTCCCTGGTCTGCTGGGCCTTCCTGGGCTCATGGACCTCGACGGTGAACATCCTGTTGGCCATTCCCACCTCCATCCTGGGCACCTTCCTGGCCATCTATTTTCTGGGATTTACGCTCAACACCTTTACCCTCCTGGCCTTGACCCTGGCCATCGGGATCGTGGTCGACGACGCCATCATGGTGCTGGAGAACATCGTCCGCCGCCAGGAAGAGGGGGAGGACCGCATGACCGCGGCCGTGCTCGGCGCGCGGCAGATCACCTTCGCGGCCGTGGCCGCCACCGTGGCCATCCTGGCCATTTTCATACCGGTGGTGTTCATGAAGGGCATCATCGGCCGCTTCTTCTTCCAATTCGGGGTCACGCTCTCGGCGGCGGTAATGCTCTCGCTTTTGGAAGCCCTCACCCTGGCGCCCATGCGCTGTTCCCAGTTCCTGAGGGTCGGCGAGCGGCACAATCCCTTGACCGTGGCGGTGGAGCGTTCGTTCGCCCGGCTGGCGGCTTTCTACCGGCGGTCCTTGTCCTGGTGCCTGGCGCGGCGCTGGGGCGTGCTGGCCGCGGGTTTGGGGATATTCTTGCTTTCCCTGCTGCCGGTCCTGCGCCTGCGCAAGGAGTTCGTGCCCTCCCAGGATCAGGGCGTCTTCATGCTGCGGCTGCAGACTCCGGTGGGGTCCTCCCTGGACCTGACCGACGAAAGGCTCCAGCAGGCCGGCCGCTGGCTGATGTCCCAGCCCGCGGTGGAGCGCTATTTCGGCTCGGCCGGGGGCATGGGCGCAAGCGGCGAGGTCAGCTCCGGCATGATGTTCGTGACCATGAAGCGGCCCGAGGACCGCCCGCGCGGGCCCGGAGGCCGCCGCATGACCCAGGCCGCCTTGATGAGCCTGACCCGCAAGGAGCTCAACAAAATCCCCGACCTCAAGGCCGTGGTCATGGATCCCTCCCAGGCGGGGTTCTCCTCCTCGCGGGGCTTCCCCATCGAACTCACGGTGCGGGGCCCGGATTGGGACACCCTGACCCGGTCCGCGACGCGGCTCAAGGAGAGGCTGGAGCAGTCGGGAGAGGTCATAGACGTGGACACCGACTACCGGACCGGCATGCCCGAGGTTCGGGTATACCCTGACCGGGACGCCGCCTACGCCCACGGCGTCTCCATCGCCTCCATCGGCACGGTGATCAACGCCATGGTCGGCGGCGTGCGCAGCGGGCTGTTCACCGCGGACGGCCGGCGTTACGACGTCCGGGTCCGCGCCGAGCCGCGCTACCGGCTTTCATCGGAGGACATAAAGAAGTTCTTCGTGCGCAACAACCGCGGCGAGATGATCCGCCTCTCCGACGTGGTCCGCATCGAGCAGAGGCCCTCGCTGCTCTCGGTGACGCGCAAGGACCGCGAGCGCGCCATCGGCATATTCGCCAACGTGGCGCCGGGCAAGTCCCAGGCCGCGGTCATAGAGCGCGTGGGCGAACTGGCCCGGGCGACGCTGCCCGAGGGCTACCGGATAGTGTTCTCGGGCTCCTCGCAGACTTTCAAGGAATCGTTCGACAGCCTTATCATGGCCCTGTTGCTCGGCATCCTGGTGGCCTACATGGTGCTGGGGTCGCAGTTCAACAGCTTCGTGCATCCCTTCACGGTGCTGCTGGCCCTGCCCTTCAGCCTTTCCGGAGCCTTCTTCGCCCTGTGGATCACGGGCAAGAGCCTCAACGTTTATTCCATGATCGGGTTGATCCTGCTCATGGGCATCGTGAAGAAGAACTCGATTCTGCTCGTGGACTTCACGAACAAGCGCCGGCGCGAGGGGCTGGACGTGGGCCCGGCGCTGCTCGACGCCTGCCCCATGCGCCTGCGCCCCATCCTGATGACGTCGCTGGCCACCATCGCCGCGGCCTTGCCTCCGGCCCTGGCCTGGGGTCCCGGCGCCGAGGCCCGCATACCCATGGCCTTGGCCGTCATCGGCGGGGTGTCCGTTTCCACGATGCTGACCCTTTTCGTCGTGCCCTGCGCCTACAGCGTGCTGGCCCGCTTGGAGAGGCGCGCAGCCGGCGTGCGGCGCGCCGTCCCGAACGAGGCGGCCGTGCGGGAGCTTCCTTGCGAGGTCGAGGTTTCTTCTTAAAAGCGGCTTGACGCCGGGATCGCGCCGCGCCGTGGTATGATGGGAATGGAGGGCACATGCTCGAAGATACTATCCGCAGGATCGAGGAGACCATCAAGGCGGGCGGCCTTGACGCCAAGCGTCAGGCGGAATTGCTGGCTCTGCTGGCCGCGCTCAAGAGCGAACTCCAAGGGCTGGAGCGCACCAGCCGGGATTCGGCCCGCAGCATCGCGGGGCTGGCGGGCGTGGCCGCGCACGAGGCGCTGCGCAGGGAAAAGCCGGAGGGGCTTTTGTCGCACTCCATCCGGGGGCTGTCCCTGTCGGTCGAAGGGCTGGAAGCCTCGCATCCCAGGCTCGTGGACACCGTCAATTCGCTGTGCTTGATGTTGTCCAACATGGGGATTTGAGGCCCGGCGCCCGGCGACCGGAAAAGACGACCAGAAAAGAGTTGACGGGGCCGCGCCTAAATTACCATAGTGTATGCCGCAATTCCGTCATGCTAAGGCGACTATTAGTCGTAGAGGACCATCCGAACATGCACCGGTTCTACGACAACCTTCTGCGCCAGGTCGGGCGGAAGGTGGCTCTGGAGCATTTCCTGGCCAAGAACGTCGTCCAGGCGCGCGCCGTCCTTTCCCGCCAGAACATCGACCTCATCATCCTGGATTGGATGATGCCCGGGGTTTGCGGGCTCGAGTTTCTCAAGGAAATACGCGCCAAGCCGGAGCATAAGGACATCCTGATCATCATGGTGACGGCCAAGTGCCAGCCCAAGGATGTCACCGAGGCTCTCAACGCCGGCGCCGACGATTTCATCTCCAAGCCCTTCAACGTGGAGGTGCTGCTGGCGCGTCTCAAGAGCCTGGCGCGGCGTCGGGACCGTCCCTGGCAGGCGCAGGCGGAGATAGCCTGCGCCGGCATCCATCTGGACCCCAGCCGGGCCAGGGTCGAGGTCGACGGCAAGGAAATCCATCTCCATCCCAAGGAGATGATCCTGCTCGAGGTCTTCCTCCGGCGCCCCAACGTGCTGCACGCCCCGCGCTCCCTTTGGGACCGGGGCTGGAGCTACGACTCCCAGAAATGGGAGCACGTCCTGGTGACGACGATCTCCAACCTCAAGAAGGGCTTGGGGGCCAAGAGGGGCGCCCTCCTGGAGTGCCGCCGGGGCCTCGGCTACATCCTGCGCGCCTGACCGGAGCCGCTCCTCGCCCGCTCCCGCCGCGCCAAGATCGGCGCATGATGGAAATTCTGAGAAAGCCTGACGCCTTGATCTTGGTTTGACGTTCGGGCCATACAATAGCCTCATGGTCCAATGCGAGACGGCGAGCATGGCGGGGGCGTTCGCGCAGCGAAGCGGCACCGTGCTGGTCTGGATCACGGAGACCCTCGACATCATGATGGCCCAGCAGGTAGTGCGGGCCATGAGCGGCTCGATGGGTCTCGACCACGAGAGTTCCTTCTCGGCCATGGTGGACGTGTCGGAAAAGGGGCGGGTCTTGCTCTCCGGCGGCTCCGGCGGGGGCCTGCTCGTCTTGCGGGCCGGTTGCGAGCGGGGGCGGCGGGAGCTTTCCGTGGACGCGATCGACATGGAGCGGCCGGCCGAGGCGAAGCCGCGGCGGCACGCGCGCGGGGCGGCCGCGTGAGCCTGGCGGGCCTCGAGGAGGAGCCGGTCGCGTCCGTCCTCGGCGGCCGGCGCGGGTCGTGGCTCGAAGTCATCTGGGCGGCCTGGCTGCTGACGCTGGCTTGGCGCTGGGCGGCATGGGAGCTGCGCGCGCTGCGGTCCCGGAGGCCGGGCCGGGCATGAAGCGCGTGCGGCTCGGCGGGCGGCTGGAGGGTTCGGCCCTGGGCCTGGGCTGCATGGGCATGTCGGAGTTCTACGGCAAGTCCGACGAGAAGGAATGCCTCGCCGTCATCCGCCGCGCCGTCGATCTGGGCGTGACCTTCCTGGACACATCCGATATGTACGGCCCCTTCGCCAACGAGCGGCTCGTGGGCCGCGCCCTGCGGGGCCGGCGCGGCCGGGTGGAACTGGCCACCAAGTTCGGCGTCGTGCGCGGTCCGGCGGATCCCGAGGCCGTCAAGGTGTGCGGCAAGCCGGATTATGTCCGCTCGGCCTGCGAGGGCAGCCTGCGGCGCCTGGGCGTGGAGGTCATCGACCTGTATTACCAGCACCGCGTCGATCCCGAGGTCCCTATAGAGGAAACGGTCGGAGCCATGGCCCGGCTGGTGGAGGCGGGCAAGGTACGCTGCCTCGGCCTCTCCGAGGCGGCGCCCGACACCATCCGCAGGGCCCACGCGGTGCATGCCATAACGGCCCTGCAATCGGAGTATTCCTTGTGGACTCGCGATCCCGAGGTCGATACCCTGCCCCTGTGCCGCGAGCTGGGCATCGGTTTCGTGGCCTACAGCCCCCTGGGCCGCGGCTTCCTGGCCGGCGCGGTCAAGCGCGACGAGGACCTGGCCCCGGACGATTATCGCCGCCGCTCGCCGCGTTTTCAAGGCGAGAACCTGAGGCTCAACCGCGAGCTGTTCCGGCGCGTGGAGACGCTCGCCGCCGGCAAGGGGGTCAAGCCGGGCCAGCTGGCCCTGGCCTGGCTGCTGGCCCGCGGCCAGGACATCGTTCCCATCCCGGGCACCCGCAGCCGGGCGCACCTCGAGGCGAACGCCGCCGCCGCGGACATCGTCCTTTCCGAGGACGACGTCGCCTCGCTCGACGAGGCCATGCCCGTGGGCGCCGCGGCCGGAGCCCGCTATCCCGAGCCCGCCATGCGCCTGGTCAACCGCTGAGCGCTCGGCCGTTGATCCTCCGAGCGGAATATCGCACCATTTATAGTCCGCATG
>JAQUMZ010000086.1 GCA_028717865.1 Elusimicrobiota bacterium
CTTCAGCGTGGTGATGGAGTCCTGGCCGAGCAAAAGCAGGTCGGATTGTTGTAATTGCGCGACGGCCGCAGCGTCCATCTGCCAGGGGCGGCTCAGTATCGCCGTATAGCTGCAGGCCGCGGGCGTGGGGCAACGGCCTGCGAAGACGACGAACTTCAGCGGCGAAAAATACAGCACGGGCCGCGCCAACCTTCTTTCCAGATGCTCCGCATAGCTGGGGGAGAACAGCTTTAAGAAACTCCAGATGCGTTGCGCGGCGGAAAGACTTTTGCGGCAATGATAGCTGCACGGCTGCCAGGGCAATACGTATACGAATTCGGCCGGAGCGTCGGCCAGGGGAGAGTCGTGCGCCGGCTCCCGGTTGGGGCGGGGCGGGCTTATCCTGCTGGTGAGGTTGAATATAGTGTTCATCAAAAAGGAGACCGCGCCGGGCCGGCCGGAATGGGCGTGGATTTGGGGAATAGGATCCGCGGGAGGGGCGTATTTCATGCGGAACTTGACGCAACAAGCCGGGTAGCCCAGTATGCGCGTGGACCATTCCATGAAATCGGCCGGTTTCGTCAGCCGGGTCTTCAGGAGGAAGAAAGCCGCCCGGCGCAGCAGCCGCGGGGACCGGCTCAAAAGCATCAGCTCGCTCCAGCGGCGAGGCCCGAAGGCCGAAGGCATGGTCAGGGTGCGCAGTCCGGCCGCGTCGGCGAAGCCGCGCATCTGCGCGGCGGCGGCGCGCGGAATTCCGAGATAGGCGACAGGCTTGATCCCCAGGATCAGGGCGGCTATATCCGCTACCTCGGGAGTGGGGATTCGGCAGGCATCCTGACGGGGCGACGAATACCGTTCCGCGGAAGGCGCCACGGCTGCACTATAGCAATTTTTATTTTTTCTGGACGCCGCCATTATGCATCAGAATACCGCGTAAAAAAAAGGCATGAGCGCGGGAGAATCCCATACGATTATCAGGAATATCCCAAAAATCAGCGCCAGAATAAAAGGTATCAGGCATAACCGCTTGTGCGCCACGGCCAGCCGGGCCAAGTCCCGAATGACCAGCAATTTATCTTTGGCGCTCAACGGTGCCTCCTTCGGGCGTCCTTAGGACACGCTCCAGCAAATCAGCCAACAGTTCATGCCCTAAAACGCCCATGTGGTAGGGGTCCCAGCAGCGCCCCGTGCCCGGCCGGGACTCGTACGGTTCGCAGTCGTTGCGGCCGGAATACTCTCCGCTGCGAATCCGCCGGCCTATTTGCGCCTGGAAGTCCACCAGGCGCGTGCCGGGGCGGCGCGCCAGTTCTCGCAGCACGCGGTTTTGTCGCTCATAAAACCGCTGCTTGGGAAGCATCCGGGCGTTCAGGCTCAGGGTGACGAGCACGAGTTGCGCATGGGCGCGCTGCGCGGCCCGCTGTATCCTTTCGAGATTGCGTCGGTAGGTCTGGAGCACCGCATCCAGGTCATACGAGGACGGATCCGGAGCCGGCTCACCGGCCCGGGCTGGCGCGCTGCGGCGGCCGCGCAAGCGCGCCACGGTCAGGGCCAGCAGCCGGAGGGCATGCGAGCGCCGCAGCAAGGGGGTTGCGATACGATCAGCGTCCAACGCCAGGCGCCGGGGATGCATGGCCCGGGGCATGGCCAGGGAGGAAGCGTTGACGTAGTCCTGGTGGCCGGCGTAAACAATGATGTAGCGCAAGTCCCAACCGCAGTTGGCCACGATATTTTCAGCCTCCTGGGCCAGGACCGCGGAATCCGCCCAGACCATGGGCATGGACTGAACATCATAGGCGTCCTGGAGCCTGGCCTTGAGCAACACGGGAAAGGGCCGACCCTGGTTCGCCTCGACCATGGCCGGCGAACTGCCCAATACAAGCATCTGTGGCTTGCGATTGGTCTTGAAGTTCCCGCAGGCGACCTCATGGAAAATATCTACGGACGTCTTGCGCAACGCCAGCTTCAGGGCCGCCCAAGATAGCAGTTCGCAGAGAACCAGGCAGGCCGCCAGGGAGACGGGCCACCAGCGCTCCAGCCAGGCCAGGATGCGTCCCAATCTGGGGAACCTGGATGCGCCGTTCACGAGCCGGCTCCGGGATGCTTTGTGATGTAGAAATCGCCCGCGACCAGGATATCCATGTCGGTATTGAGGAAGCATTCCAATGCGTCGTGATGGTCGCACGCGATCGGCTGGCCCCGCGTATTTAACGATGTGTTGAGCAGCACGGGCACTCCGGTGAGCTCGCCAAAGCGCGAGAGCAGGCCGTGAAATCGGGGATTGTGCTCCCTGCGCACCGATTGCACCCGCGCGGTCCCGTCGACATACGTGATCGCGGGCAGGCGATCCCGCTGGTCGGGCCGCACATCGGCGACCAGAAGCATATAGGGACTTTCCACCTCCAGATCGAAGTATTCCCCCATCTTTTCGTAGAGCACGGCCGGAGCGAACGGCCGGAAAGGTTCCCGGTGTTTGACTTTCCGGTTGAGTATATCCTTCATTCCGGAAGCGCGGGGGTCGGCCAGGATGGAGCGGTTGCCCAGGGCCCGCGGGCCGTATTCCATGCGTCCCTGGACCCAGCCCACGATGCGGCCGGCCGCCAGGTCATGGGCCGCGCGGTCCAGCAACCGGTCGGGATCGTGGAATTCCTCGTGCGCGATGCGCCTGCGCTGGAGCGTGCGGCGGATGTCCGCCGGGGCGCACTCGGGGCCCAGATAGGCGTTTTGCATGACCCAATCCCGCGGGCGGCCCAGGCGTTGGTGGTACAGCAACAGGGCCGCGCCCAGGGCGCCTCCGTCGTCGCCGGCGGCCGGCTGGATGAATATCTCCTTAAAATCGGTGTCCGCGATGAGCCTGCGGTTCATCTTGCTGTTGAGGCCCACTCCGCCGGCGACGCAAAGCCGTTTGAGGCGGGTCTCGCGCTGCAGGCTGCGCGCGATGCGCACGCACAGCTCCTCCACCACGCTTTGGAGGCTGGCGGCCAAGTCTTCATCCCGCCGCGTAATGGGGCCGTCGGGGGCGCGCGGAGGACCGAATCTGGAGACGAATTTGGGTCCGTACATCACCAGTTCCTTGTGAAACAGGAAATAGTCCATATTCAAACGGAAACTTCCGTCGTCGCGGATATCTAGTATTTCTTCCTGGAAAACTCGGGCGAAGCGGGGCTCGCCATAGGAGGCCAGGCCCATCACCTTGCCTTCCCCGCCGTTCACCCGGAAGCCCAAAAAGGCGGTCACGGCGCTGTAGAGCAGACCCAGGCTGTGCGGGTAGCGGAGTTCCTTGGTCAGGTTGACGCGGTTTCCCCTGCCGGCGCCCCGCGCCAGGGTTGTCCACTCGCCGACTCCATCCGCGGTCAGGACGGCCGCCTCGTCGAAAGGCGAGGCGAAAAAGCTGGACGCCGCATGCGCATAATGGTGGTCGGCGAACAAGATGCGCCCCGTATAGCCAAGGCGGCGGCGGACAAGCTCGGGTATGAACAGCTTCCAGCGCAGCCATAAGGGCATGGCCTCGCGGAACTGGCCGAAGCCTTCCGGAAAGGAGTCTATGTGCGTCATCAGGATGCGCTCGAACTTGAGCAGGGGTTTCTCGTAGAACACCAGGAAGTCTAGGTCGTTGACTTCGATGCCGCATTCCCGCAGGCAGTAGGCGATGGACTGTTCAGGGAATTCCAGGGAGTGCTTTTGGCGGGAGAAGCGTTCCTCGGCCGCGGCGGCGACCACCTTTCCGTCGCATAGGATGGCGGCCGCGGAATCATGATACATGAAGGAAACCCCGAGTATGAGCATATTCTAAAATTGGTCATCCATGCCCGAGTCGTAGCCGCCGGGGTCGCCCCGGTCCCGCCAGAATGTCCGCTCCTCCCGCGGTCCGCGTTTGGGGCCCAGAAACCGGGCCGCCAGCCATGACCCGCCTATGCCGATGAAATATATGACCCCCAGCAGCGCGTGGTTGAGCCACTGGGACGGTTTTTTGAGCAGCAAGGCGCCAGAAGCCCGAGGTCTATTCAAGATAAAATTGAGCGCGTAAGCCCAGCGCCAACGCAACCTATAGGGCAAGGCTAGGCTGAGCAGGACCAAGGCCAAGCCGCTCAGGCGCAGCCAGAGGCTCCCCAGACCGCGGCCAGCTGCCGTGTCGGTTTTCATCCTTCCAGCATGGCGGCCAATCTCGCGGCTCCGCGATCCGGCCGCGCCCCGGCCCACTCGTCGGTGAGCTCGCGGATTATATTTATCTTTTCCGCATAGAAGCCGGCCAAGCCAGCCTCGTATTCGGCGAAGCTGCGCCCGGGCAAGAACCACCGCAGGAACATGGCAAAGAGCACTTGCTGGGAGCATACGAGTTGTTGGTCGAAAACCGTACCCTTTACTTTTCGGCGCTTATGGAAGCCCATGTGGAAAAGCTCATCCTCCACCTGGAGACCCTCTTCGTAGATGGGAGTTTCGTGGCGGATGCCGTAGCGGCTGTAAAGCTCGCCTAGAGGTTTGAGCAGGATCGTCTCGTTCTGCTCGGGATAGACCTTTGCCGAGCGCACGGCTCCATCCCAAACCCGCCGTACACCCTGTTCCAGGCACAGGGTGAGCGTCCGCCAGTGGAACGAGAGCTTGCACAAGCCGCAGTGGGAAGCCAGCCGGGTGCCGTGCCGCATCAGATTGCGCAGATAATTCTCATAGAGCAAGAACTCGATGAGCCTGTCCGTGCGTATGAAACGGTGCGTATAAGCCTGCGCATCGCCTTGGAAGTGGCGCAGCCTGTCCACTTGCTGTTCTACGTGCTCCGTGTGGATCAAACCGGCGCGCAAGAATGTCACCAAGTGGACCTTTTGGAACCGGTCGTAGGCCCGCAGCGCGGTCAGGACCGAGTCGCAGCCCCCGGAGAATAGGACGATGACCTCTTCGGCCTCTAGGCGGCGCTCTATGGGCGAGTTCACAGCTTGCCGGCGCCAGTTTGAATAAAACGGCGGGCGCGAAGACCATATGATATATTAATTGACGCTTGCCTAGGGGGAGCATAAAAAAGCTGGCCGCGGCCGGGATAGTGGCTTTGGGCGCGCTGCTGCTGGCGGAGGGATTGCGGCACCGGCGCGGCGGGGCCGGACCTGCCGCGCCCGATCCGGGGACTGGATACGCCAGCTCGGAAGACTCCGCCAAATGGCCCCCGGGGTGTTCGCGGCTCACCCCCGAACGCATTCTCGGCGCCTATGGGCGCAATTGGGGTCCGGATGGAAATATGCGGGCCGCCTGGCGCTTGCCGGTTTGGGTCCGTGCCAGGCAGGCCGCGAGGTTGCGCGACCTTCTGGCCGGACACTTGGCCTGCCACGCCGTGCTCAAGCGGCGCGAGTCGTTATGCGCCGGTTACGAGGACGTGGGGCCCAAGGCATCGGGATACGGCTCGGTGACGGACGTGTGCCGCACGTGGTATAGCGCCCTTCAAGACAGCCTGGCGGAGGCGCGGGACAAGGATAAGCCGCGGGCGGACAATGGCGGGGCGGGCTGCCTGGAAAGTCATGATTGCGCATACCGCATCCCCGTGTTCTTGGCCATCCTTCGCCGGGCCCCGGATTTGTGCCCCGAGCCGGCCCAGGACGCCTGCAAGGCGCTGCTGAAAAGCGGAGGCGAAACGACTTGCGAGGCCTCGGCGAATGAAGTCAATAGAACCTACTGCTCATTTTGCGCCATGGGGGGGCCGGATATCCCATGCTTGCGGTGAAGGCCGCGGCTGGAGATCATGGTTCGAACGTCATTCTGGGAGCGGCTTGGTAAAGCCGCCCGAGTTTTTCTGCGGCCCGCCGGCAGCGCGGGGCCGCGGTTTCATGGCTGAGCAGGTCGACCAGGGCCTGGCAGGTAGCGTTGAGCTCGGACGGGCAGAGGCGCCTTTTTTTCGCGCGCAAGGCGGCGATGATGGCGGCGGAGACTTCGCACCAGGCGGCGTTCTGGCCCCGGCAAGATCCCGGGCTGTCGGGGAGCGCCTCCATGGAGCAGGAGTGAACGCGATCGGGGGCCAGGCGTTTAAAGGTCGGGCAGAGGGCCGAGAATCCCGCGCTCCGGTAGGCTTGAGCCGCCGCCGCGCAGGCCTGTTTTTCCCGCTCCTGCGGCTGGGCCGGGTCTCCATCGCTCAAGAATATCGGACACGTATC
The DNA here is from genome assembly GCA_028717865.1 of Elusimicrobiota bacterium. GTDB lineage: Bacteria > Elusimicrobiota > Elusimicrobia > UBA1565 > UBA9628 > UBA9628. The sequence continues at coordinate 6,108 of JAQUMZ010000086.1, forward strand.
CTGGATATCGCGGCCCTGCATCAACTCGGCCAACATCAAGTATTCCGAGGAGATGAGCAGGCAATGGTTGTGCAAAGACAACATGCCCGTGTAAGACGAAGGTATTCTGCCTAGTCCGTCCGTTCCGCAGACGGCGGGATCTCGTCGAACTATCGACTCGCAGGCATAGTAGTCGAGAAGTGTTTCAGATATGTCGTCCGTCTGGTCCGGCTCGATCACGCGCTGGCGGGGATGCAACGATCCCCAATCGCTGGGACGCACCCAGGTCCGGCCGTAATCGGCCGCGATCCGGGCTGGAAGGACGCCGGGGTTTTGTCGGACCGCCTCCCCTTTCCGGCAGGCCGCCGCCGACAACCCCGCCAGAAGCGCGGCGGCCAGCCTGGGGGCGGATGATCGGGATAATTTCATTCCGGTTGCGGCCGCGGCCCGGCGAGCCGGGTGTAATTCCGCTTGGCATATCCGTCGCATTGATAGAAGCCGGGCATATGGTACGGCCGGAATTGTCTGGTGCAACGGAGGAATATCTCGCGGATAAGCCCTTTTTGCGCGTGCCCCAGCCGCCGGTAGAGATGCATGAGCAGATGGAGGTGCTCCTGGTCTATGGCCCCGAAAGACGAGGTTTGCGCGATGGTTTGCGCCAGGAGTTGCGTCGATCTTCGGATCTGCGCGTCTTTTTGCCTCCAATCCAGTCCGCCTATTTCGTCGAAGCGTTCCGTGACATAGCCGGCGCGCGCGTCCGCCGAAAGGCATTCCGGCCTGGGCGCGGGGGGAAGGGGCCGGATGCCGAATCGGCGGGCTTGGCGATAAAAGGGGGATTCCGGGTAAAGATAGAAAGGGTTCAGGGCGTAGGTATCTATGCAATCCGAGTTGCGCCGCAGGAATTCCGTGGTTTCCCGGACATCCGTATCGGTCTCGGTGGGAAAGCCGCCGATCAGGTTGACCTGGTTCCAAATGCCCAGCTTGTGGGATAGGCGCAGGTAACGTTCGGCATTTTGCCGGGTGATGCCCTTGCGGATGTAGCGCAGGAGCCGATTGCTGGCGGTCTCCATGCCGAAGTCCAACCGGACGGCCCCGGCCCGGCGCATCTTGCGCAGAAGCCTTTCGTCGAGTTCGCGCAAATTGGCGTAGTCGCTCCAGGGCAGGCCCAGCCGGGCCTCGATCATCGCGTCGCAAAGGGCGTCGGCGAAGCGGTAGTCGTTGTTGAAGCTCGGGTTTCTGAAGACGATCCCGGTAGCTCCCAACCTGCGCAGCGCCAACAAGTCCGACACGATGCGCGCGACGCCGCGCCGGTCGGACGGACGGGCGGGGTCGTTGTCGCAGAAGGCGCAGGCGCCTCGGCAGGTGGTCTCGAAGCGGTAGGAAACGAGCAGTTCCGGGCCGCTGCCGGCGCCCGGCTTGGACAGGGAGCGCGACAGGCGGGGCTGGATGTCGTATCTGGCGAGCAGATCCCGCGGGGCGACCCGGTACTCCGCCAGTGGGTAGCCGGCATAGTCGGGGTGGCTGTAATCCGGACCGTATCCGGGCGGGTCCGCGGCGCGGCCTTCGCGCGCGGCGGCCGGCGTCCCCGCCCTGGCCAGCGTTCGGAACAGGGGCGCGCGTCGGCCCTCCAGATGCTCCGCCAGCCGCAGAAGCGGCCCTTGCGCGTTTCCCCATATGGCGTAGTCGAACACCGGATAGCGCCGCAGGAGGTCCCGCAGCAACCTCCGGCCTAGGCGGGAATAATCCACGGACACCGGGGCGGCGAAACGCTCCTTGAGGCCGCGCGCGATCAAGGCGGCCAGGTTGAGGTCGCCGATCAAGTCGTCCAGCGTTATCTGGTAAAGCCCGCAGGGCTCCCATGGGACCAGGCCCATGACGGCGTCTTGCCAGGCGGCTAGCCGGCGCGCGGTCCCCGGCGCCGGCTGCCCCCGCAGGAAAGCCGGCACCGCCCGCGGGTCCGAGAGCAAGGCGAGATCCCGGCGGCGCGCGGGATCGCGCAGAGTGCCGTGGAAGCGGATATCGCAATCGAAAAACCGAGCCGCATGGCCGGCGCGTCTGAGCGTGTCGGCCATGGCGGGCAGCGCGATCCCGGGCAGCAGGAAGCATTCGTTGACGCGGCATAGCGAAGGCGGATATACCAGCCCGACTTTCATGATCCGGCCTTCGGATCAGGGAGTATTTCCCGCGCTATTTCCCGGGGATCTCGGCGCGAAGGCCGCAGTTCGCCCGCGCCGTGGACGGCGACGTAATCCCTCCGCGGTCCCGCGCATAGCGCGGCCAGGCTGCAGCCGGCGCATCGCCGCGGTCTCGCCTTTTCTTCCAGGTAGGAGGAACGCAGGCCCCGGGCGAGTTGCTGGGCGTCTATGGACCTGGCCTCGAATCCCTCCATGAAACACAGGGGTATGCCGTCCACCACGAACATCATGCCCCGCGTCCGGCACAGGTCGGCGGCGGCGCGCAGATGCGCGCCGACATCGGAGAGTTTGGGCACCAGGAACCGGCGCGACACCATGCGCCCCCGCAATTTGGCCAGATGGAAGCTGATGTAGGACAAGCCGGGAAAACGCTCGATGGCGAATGCGGCATAGCGGCGCGCGGTCCGGTAATTCAGCTCGTTTATGACGAAGGTGATCCTGACCCAGCGGCCTTGGCCGGCCGCTATGGTGTTGTTTATGGCGGCCAGCCGGCGCTGGAAAAGCCCGGTAGTCCGGGTCAGGGCATTGAAGAGCTTCTCGTTATGCGAGGGGAGGTTGAAGTTGAAAAGAGTGATGCCCGCCTCGACCAGGTCGCCCACGAAAGCGCGGTTTTCCAGGCGCGTCCCGTTCGTGCACAATATTATCTCCTGGATGCCGTGGCGCCGGGCCAATCCCACCCACTGCAACAGGTCCGGCGCCAGGGTGGGCTCGCCTCCGGATATCTCCAGTATATCCGGCTGGGACTCGATATCCCGCCTGATCACCCGAGGGGCATCCGCCGCGGCGCCTTCCCGGGCGGAGCAAAAGAGGCATTTCTGGTTGCAGGCG
>JAQUMZ010000087.1 GCA_028717865.1 Elusimicrobiota bacterium
ATCGGCGCGCTGATTCTGATGCTGGTTTCTCCGGCGCTGCTGCTCATGGTGGTTTCGATACTCGGCATTCCCCTCGTGCCGCTGGCGATCATGCTCTTCTGCGTCTGCGTGCTGATGGGCCTGGCCGCCTTCAGCCGGATCCTTTCGGGCAGGTTCTACGGTGCGCTCGACAAGCGGTCGCCGGGCACGCTGGGCGCCGTCACGGTCGGCTATCTGCTCCTGACCGGCCTGCTCATCCTGGGGAACCTCATGAAAGTGGCGGGACATCTCGGCGGGATTCTCGGGGGGATATTGATACTCGCCAACCTGATGATCCTCTGCGGCGCGGTGGTGGCCGGCCTGGGCGCGGTATGGACCACGCGCATGGGCGGCCGCGGGGAGGAGAAACTGTGATGACAAGAACGATCGCGACGGTCTGGCTGGCGCTGGCGCCCGCCGCGGCGGGCGCGGTGGAAGCCGCCAAGGTCTTCCCGGCCGCGGATTTGCGCGCCCTGCAGATCAAGGCCGAGGCCGGGGACATCTCCGTGGAGGGTGTGGCCGCGCGGGAGGCGGTGGTCCAGGTCGTGAATACCGATCCGGACCGGTGTGAGATCTCCATGGAAGCAAAGGGCGATATCCTGCGCCTGGAAGCCAAAAGCAGATCGAAATGGCCGTCGAGGACCGGTTGCCGGGCCGGATTCGAGGTGCGGGTCCCGCGGGGTCTGGCCTTGGACGCCGCCACGGGTAGCGGGGATATCCGTCTGCGCGACGTGGCGGGGGACCTGAAGGCGCGGCTGGGCAGCGGCAATCTGAAGGGCACGGCGCGCTCCCAGGACGCGCAAATCCAGTGCGGCAGCGGCTCGGTGGACTTGGCGGGCCTCATCGGTTCAGCCAACGTGAAGATCGGCAGCGGCAGGATCGTCCTCGCCTGGGCCGAGGCCCCCAAGTCGGGGGCGGTCGGCGTCACGGCGGGCAGCGGCGATACCTTGTTGTTCTTCCCCGAGGGGGCGAAGCTGCGGGCGCGCGTGGTGAGCGGCTCCGGGGAGGTCCGCAACGAATTCGGAGATACGCCGTCCGCCGGCTTGCGCGTGCGCGTGGTATCCGGCTCCGGGGGCGTGACCATCGGCAAACGGAAGCCGAAGTAACCGGATTTTGCTAGGATGAGCCGGCCTTGCAGATAGAGAATCAGGTCCCGGACCTCCTGTTCGTCGCCGGGGTGGTCTTCGCCCGGGGCGCGGCCGTGGGGCCCGTCCCCGGACCTCTGGCCGCTGAGATCGACGCCCTGGTCGCCCGGCGGACGGCCGAGGAGTTCCCCGCCGACATAAAGGAGTCCGTGCGCCGGCTGCTCAAGCGCGGCGGCTTCAAGGCCGCGGGGCGCAACAAGCCGGCCAGCGAGTACCTGGCCCAGGCCGCCCGCGAGGGGCGCTTTCCCCGGATCAACAACCTGGTGGACGTCAACAACCTGCTTTCCCTGGAGACCTATCTGCCCATCAGCCTGCTGGACCTTGCCGCCTTCGCGGGTCCGGTCGTGCTCCGCTACGGCCGGCCGGGAGAGAAATACGTCTTCAACAGTTCCGGCCAGGAGATCGAGTTGGAGGGGCTCATCTGCGCATGCTCGGATCGGCCCCTGGGCAACCCGGTCAAGGATTCGATGGCGGGCAAGCTAAAGGACCGGACCCGGGACGTCGTGGGCATAATCTACGGCGGCCGCGACGTGGAGGCGGGCCGGCTCATGGGCCGGCACGTGCGGCGCTTCGCGGAGCTGTTGACCAAGTACGGCGGCGCGGCCTCGGTCGAGACGCGGGTCGTGCCCGCGGACAGATTGCTGTCGGCGTTGGTATAGTCGCCGGCTTTGGGAGGTCTCACGATAATGGAATTGGGCGTCGTGTGGGTATTAGGGGCTTTCGGCATCGCGGGCGCGATGGCCGCCGAGGCCAATCACGGCCAGGAGACCCCGCCTTTCGTCGAGGATGAGATGCGGAAAAACCCGGAGTCGAGGGATGATTATATCGATGACGAATATCCCGAAGAGGTTTGCGCGGCCACGGTGCTGCATCTGCGCGACGGCAAGACCAAGCGGCTGGAATGCGCGGATTGGAGCCTTTCTCCGGACAGGAACTATGCGGCCTTGGGTCGATATCGAGGCGAACTTGGTCTGTTTATCGTCGATATGGGGAAGGGGGCGGTCAAGAGGCATATCCTTCTCGATGCATCCAAGGTGAGTCCTTACGACGAAGGCCCCAAATGCGGGGGGCTTCGGTGGTCTCCGGACAGCCGGCACGTGGCGTTTACGGTCCTCCGGGCAGGCAAGTACCCTACGAAGACGAAGCTGTTCATCGACGACGTGTCGGCGGATCGGCATGCGGTTGTCGCGGTGGATTCTTTGGAGGGTCACTCCGATCAAGGATACTGGTTCTTCGATCCCACTTGGTCTGCGGATTCGAGGGTCCTGGCGATTTTCGAATCCTTCTACGGGACCGACGACAAGACCGGCCGGCTGTCCTTCTTCGACCCTCAGGGCAGGCGGCTGATTTCACACCCGTTCGTTTACGGCTTCCGGCCGGGAGGGATGCGCTGGGAGAAGGAGGGCGTCGTCGAAGTCTACTCGTCAAGTGACGATCAAGTCGTAAGTTTCGATGTGGGACGCGATCCGTCCGGAAAGATTACGCTCTCTCCCCGGCCGCCATTCGTCGCCATCCAAGGGTCGGAGCCGGGCGCCGAACTCCATCTGCCTGCCGGCAGATCCATCCAGGTTCGCCGGGAGAAGGCGGACGTCGTGCGGTGGTCCCCGGACCGCAAGCAAGTGGCGTTTCAGGCTTCCGGCGACGAATTCGGACTGTTCGTTGCGGATATGGGGGATGGGAGCGTCCGGTGCCTGCTCCTGCTCGACAGGACAGCCCAGTTGGGGAATACCGAGGACCTCGCGTGGTCTCCGGACGGCAGAGCCTTGGCATTCGTGCGTTGCCATCGCGAATGGTCCCCCGAGCGGACGGACCTCTTCATCGTGGATGTCGCGGCCAAGACCCATGCGGTGGTTCTCGGCAATTCAGTAGGCGCGTTGACCCCGGATATCTCGTGCTCGCTTTACAAGCCGGAGTGGTCTCCGGATTCAAAGCACATCGCCATATTGGAATCCAAGCACTACCAGGCGCTGGGCCGATATCGGGATCAAGATATCGCTTTGATCGACCGGAACGGATCTAGACTGGCGAGTTTTTCCCTGGGTACAGGAGCCGGTTATTCGCTCGGTTGGGCGAAAGACGGGCTTGTCAAAGCCTGCCAAGATGATGGCTGCATGGCGCTCAGGGTGAAGCGGGACGGCTCGACCGGGCGGTTCTCTCTGCAACGGGAAGAGCAATGAGGTCAAGGCTCTTATCGATTCCCTCCGGACTGGGCCGATTTGGCATAATCTATTCGTGAGATTCGCGACGTCAAGTTCCGGTGAGACCGAGGCCCTTGGGCGCAGGCTCGGCCGTCTGCTCAAGGGCTGGGACGTGGTCTGCCTCTACGGGGAGCTGGGCGCGGGCAAGACCACGCTGACCCGCGGCCTGGTGCGCGGCGTTGGCTCCCGGGACCGCGTGGCCAGCCCGACCTTCAGCCTGGCCCGGGTCTATCGCGCCGGCCGCAAGACCATCTACCACCTCGACCTCTACCGCGTCTCGGCCGGGCAGACCCGGGACATCGGCATCGAGGAGTTCGTGTCCGATCCCCGCGGCATCTGCGTGGTGGAGTGGCCCGAGGCCGGCGAGGCCTACTATCCGAAGGACCGCCTGGTGGTCCGGCTGAGCCACGGCGGCGCGGGTCGGCGGCTGAGCTTCCGAGCCCGCGGGCCGCGCTCCCGGGAGATCGTCTCTGCGCTCGCCTAGATGAACCTGCTCGCCATCGACACCACCGGCCCGGCCCTGGGCCTGGCCCTGCGGGCCGGCGAGCGGATATTGACCTTTCAGCGCGAACTGGCCGCGCCGCACGACGAGACCTTGCTGCCGCGGGCCGAGCGCCTGCTGGCCCGCGCCCGCCTCGGCTGGGAGGACCTCCAAGCCCTGGCCGCGGCCAGCGGCCCCGGCCGCTTCACCGGCATACGCATCGGCATGGCCTTCTGCGCGGTGATGGGGGGCCGGCTGTCCATTCCCGTCCTGCCCGTTTCGCGCCTGGAGGCCTTGGCCGCGCGGGCCGCCGACGGCGAGGTCTGCGCGGTTCTGCCCGGCTACCGCGACGAGGTTTTCTACCAGCTTTTCAAGAATCGCGGCGCGACCCCGCGGCCCGCCGCCGCGCCGGTGTGGTGCTCGGCCGAGGACTGGAGCGCCGTTCGCGGCGAGCTGGCGGCCCGCGGGGTCGCCTTCGCCGAGGGCGAGGTCCTCGCGCGGGACCTTCTGGCGCACGCGGAGGAGTTGCTGCGGCGCGGCCACAAGCCCCGCTTCGAGCCGTTGTATCTCAAGCCCGCCTCTTATGAGCGTCCGGCCGGCCGCCCCCGCTGACCTCGGCGCCGTGCGCGCCGCGGCCGAGGCGTGCGCTTTCAGCGCCCGTTGGAGCCGCGAGGATTACGGGCGCGAGCTCGCGCGGGCGGAGTCCTGGCTCCTGGTGTGGGACGAGGGCGGGATCAAGGGCTTCATTCTTTGCCGCCGGGTCCTCGACGAGGCCCAGATACTGGATGTGGCCGTGCGGCCGCCGGACCGGGGCCGGGGGATCGCTACGGCCCTGCTCGAGGCTTTGGCCCGGCGCGCGCGGCAGGCCGGCTGCGCCAAGCTTTCCCTGGAGGTCGACGAGCGCAACCTCGCCGCCCTGGCGCTTTACCGCAAGGCCGGCTACGGCGTTGTCGGCCGCAGGCGTAAGTTCTATAATAACGCTTTCGATGCCGTCCTGATGGACCGGCCCCTGGGTTGAAACGCACTCTCGCCGTCTTGCTCGCGCTTTCCTGCGCCGTCGGCGCTCGCGCCGCGCTGGCCCCTCCCGCGGCCGCGAAGGCGGCGCGGCGCGCTTTCCTGCGCGCGACGCTGCTCCAGCATAGGGGGGATCTCGCGGGCGCCGCGCGGGCCTACGACGCCGCCTTGTCGGCCGATCCCGATTCCCCGTATCTGCTGCGCCAGGCCGCCGAAGCCGCCTTGGAGCTCGGCGACTCCGACCGGGCCCTGGCCCTGGCGCGGCGCCTGGAGGCCGCGGACCCGGCCAGCCCCCAAACCCGCCTGCTCTTGGGACGCGTGCTTTGGGCGCGGGAGGACGCGCCGGGAGCCCAGGCCGCTTTCGAGACCGCCGTGGCGATCGCCTCCGGTTCCGCGGAGAGCGTCCTGGCCCTGGGCGACCTTCTGGCGGAGCGCGCGCCCGAACGGGCGCGCCCGCTGCTGCTGCGGCTGTTGAAGGACCATCCCGAGCAGGCCGCCGAGGCCCGGCACCAACTGGCCGGGATCGAGTACGAGGCCGGCCAGATCGACGCCGCCATAGCGCACCTCCGGGCCGGCCTGGCGGCCGAGCCGTCCTCGCTGCCGCTGCGTTACGGCCTGGCCCAGGCTTACGAGGCCAAGTTCTCCACCGGCGCGGCCATCGAGGAATATCAGAGGATCTTGAGCGTCGAGCCCTCCAACGTCGCGCTGATCGACCATGTGGCGCAGCTCTATTCCGACCAGGGCGATCCGGCCGAGGCGCGGACGCGATTCGAGGAAGCCCGGCGGCTGCAGCCTTCCGATCCCTTCTCCAGCCAGTGGCTCGCGGCCGATGCCGAGCGCCAGGACGACTGGGCGGCGGCGGCGGCCTATCTCAAGGACAGCGCGGCTCTGGCCGAGGACGCTTCGCTTTGCCTGCGCCTGAGCTACTATCACACCCAGGCGGGAGACCTGGCCGCCGCAGTGGACGTCCTGGAGGCCGCCCACCGCCGCTGGCCCGCCGACGACCAAGTGGCTTATTACCTGGCCTTGGGCTACGACGATATCAAGCGGGGCGCCCAGGCGGTCGAGCTGCTGCGCCGGGTCCTGGAGATCAAGCCGGATTTGCGGGAGGCGCGCTTCCAGCTCGCGGCCATACTGGAAAAAGCGGGCCGCATCGAGGAGGCCGAGGCGCAGTTCCGGCGTCTGCTGGCCGACAAGCCCGACGATGCCGCGGCCTTGAACTACCTGGGCTACGCCCTGGCCGATCGCGGCCGCAAGCTTCCGGAGGCCGAGGAACTCATCCAGCGGGCCGTAATGCTGCAGCCGGCCAACGCCGCCTATCTGGATTCCTTGGGCTGGGTCCATTTCAAGCTCGGGCGCTTGGACCAGGCCGTGGGGGAACTGGAGGCGGCGGCCCGGCGGGGCGCGCAGGACGCCGCGGTATGGGACCATCTCGCCGACGCGTACGCGGCCTCGGGCCGGCCGCAGGAGGCCTGGCTCGGTTATAGGCGCGCCCAGGCCCTGGACGAGCAGCCCGCCGCGATCCGGCGCAAGGCCGAGAAGCTCCAGCGCGGGTTCGACTCGGGCGCATTGGGCGGGCTGTACATGAAGCATCTTGCGGCGCTCTCCGGCCGTCTGGCCAAGCTCAGCGCCGTCTGCAAGGTCTCGGGCCGCATCGGAGCCCGGGATTTTTCCTACGACGGGCTGTTGACCTTCAAGGCCCCGGGAGAGCTGGATTTGGATCTGCTGGGGCCGCTGATGATGCCGATCTTCCGCGTGCGCATGGCTGCCGAGGGTTTTTCCATGGACGACGTGCGCGCCCCGGGGCTCGATCCCGGGCTCGCCCGGCGGGCCGTGGAGCGGCTGTTCGCGCTGCTGCGGGAGAACCTGTCCGGCGAGCTTTTCGCCCTGCGGCCCGCGCGCTACCGGAAGCGTTGGGGCCGGCGCGCGGTCGCGGCCGGCGAGCGGCGGCTCGACCTGGATCGCGACGGAGTCCGGCTGGCCGCCGTGACGTCTCCGGAGGGAAAAATCATCCTGGGGGATTACTTCGAGGTGCAGGGGCGCCTGCTCCCGGGCCGGGCCGAGGTGTCCGGGCGCGGCTGGTCGCTGCGGCTGGTCCTGGAGCAAATGAAGCCGGTTTTCACCGGGGACGGTTCGCCATGATCAAGATGCAATGCCCGGCGAAGGTCAACCTGTTCCTGGAGATCACGGGCCGGCGGGCCGACGGCTATCACCGGTTGGCGACCTTGTTCGCGAAAATAAACGTATACGACGTTTTGGAGTTGGAAACCGCCGCCTCCGGGGTGTCGTTGGAGGTGGAGTGCGATGATGCCCCTTTGTCGGCCGGACCCGACAACCTGGTCCGGCGGGCCGCCGAGGCGTTTTTGTCCCGTTTTCCGGTCGGCGGCGGGGCCCGCATCCGTCTGATCAAGCGCATCCCCATGGGGGCGGGCCTGGGGGGCGGCTCTTCGGACGCCGCGGGCGCCCTGCTGGGCTTGGCCAAGCTTTACGACGTCAAGCCCCGCGGCGCGAACCTGGCCGCTTTGCGGCGCATGGCGGCCGGGCTCGGGGCCGATGTCCCGTTTTTCCTGCATCCCGCGGCCTTTTGCCTGGGCGCCGGCATCGGAGACCGGCTCAAGCCCGTCCGCGTGTCCAAGTCGCTTCCCTACATGGTGCTGGTCTATCCCGACCTCCACGTCTCCACCGCGGAGGCCTACCGAGCCTTGCGCCGCCCCTCCCGCCCCCTCGTGTTGACACGTCTTTCCCAGCTTGATAAACTCATACGAAATCTGGAACGGGGCCGTCCCGTCGAGGATTGGGCCGGCCTGCTCTTCAACCGCATGGAAGAGGCCGGACTGCCCGTTCTGGAGCAGGTGGAGGCCGCGCGGCGGGTCCTGTCGCGGTTGGGTGTTCGCGGCGCGCGCATGTCCGGGTCGGGTTCGTCGATTTTCGGCTTCGTCGGTTCGCATGGGGAGGGTGAGGCGGTTTTGCGGCGCTTGAGGGGCTATCCCTGGAAGATTTTCTTGACCAGCTGCCAAGGGTGACGATTTGGAGATATCGGAGATTCGAGTCCATTTGCGCAACGAGGACAAGCTGAAGGCTTTCGCCACCGTGACTTTCGACAATTGCTTCGTGGTGCGCAATATGAAGATCATCGAGGGGACCAAGGGCCTCATTTTGTGCATGCCGTCGCGCAAGATGCCGGACGGCACCTACAAGGACGTCGCCCATCCCATCAACGTGAGCTTCCGCAAGATGCTGGAGGACCGGGTCATGGCCTGCTACCAGGAAGAGGTGCGCAAAAGCCGCTCCGGCGGCGCGCCCCGGGCCCCGGCCGCGGAGGAATCGTGAGGCGATTTGTCCGTATCCCAGGTGGTGTAATGGTAACACAGCGGACTTTGAATCCGCTATTCCTGGTTCGAGTCCAGGCCTGGGAAATTTGCGCGTGAGGGCTCGCTCAAGGGAGCCGATATCATGATCAACGCACAACGCAGGAACACCAAATCCCTGGCCGCGCTCGTATTGGCCGCCGGCCAGGGCACCCGCATGGAATCCTCGCTGCCGAAGGTCCTGCACAAGGTGGGCGGCAAGCCCATGCTCTTCTACGTCCTGCGCATCGCCAACGCGGTCAAGCCCGGGGCGATCGGGATCGTCGTCGGCCACGAGGCCGACAAGGTCAAGGCCTCCGTGCTCGAGATGGTCAAGGAATGCGGCATCAGCCGGCCGATCCAGTTCATCATGCAGAAGGAGGCGCTGGGCTCGGGCAACGCGGTGCTCGAGTCCGTGCCGTTTCTCAAGAAGTTCAAGACCGCGGTCGTGCTCTGCGGCGACACCCCGCTGCTGACTTACGAGAGCATATACGGATTGTCGCTCAGCCACGAGGAGCAGAAAGGCCAGGCCACACTGCTGACGGCGAGGCTGTCCAATCCCAAGGGTTACGGGCGCATCGTGCGCAGCCCGATGGGCGAGGTTTTGCGCATCGTGGAGGATTCGGTCGCCACGCCCAAGGAGCTGTCCATAAGCGAGGTCAACTCGGGCGCCTATTGCTTCGAGGTCGATCCGCTGCTGCAGGGGCTCAAGGAGCTGGGACCGAAGGGCCCCAAGCGCGAGCAGTTCCTGACCGACATCAAGATC
>JAQUMZ010000088.1 GCA_028717865.1 Elusimicrobiota bacterium
CGAGGCCACGAAATGGATCCCGAAGCGCTCCAGGTCGTAGAAGGGATTGGCCAAGGCGGCGGCCTCGAGCTCGCAGGCGTTGCAGGAACCGGCATCGACCTGGCGGATATTCAGGGAGCGCCCGCCGCCCAGCCGCGCGAGCTTGGATTTAAGCTGCGCGCCGACCAGCTCGAATTCCCCCGGCCGGCCGGGCTCCACGACCTCCGTCGGCAGGCCGGTCTTGAGGTTCAGTCTCAGGATATCGAACATGTGGACACCCGCATTTCAGCGATCGTTGCCCGCGTACGACAAATTGAAGCTCTTGTTGACGAGTGGAAAATCCGGCACGATGTCGCCGCGCACGGCCCAGGGCAGCAAGGGCCAGTTCACGAACGACGGGTCCTTGATCTTTAGGCGCGCGATCGTTCCCTCCGGCCCCATGCGCAGCCAGTAGAGGACCTCCCCGCGGGGAGATTCCGCCCAGCCCATGCCCTCGGCGCCGGGGGCGCCTTCCGGGATCGGGCCGCCGCAGGGCCCCTCGGACAGGGCGCCCAGCGCGCGCACGACGGCATCGGCGGAGCGTTCGAACTCCTCGAATTTCACCGCCATGCGGGCGCCGACGTCTCCCTCCGGCCGCACGGCGACCGGGATCGGAATATCGGCGTAGGCCGCGTAAGGCAGGTCCCGGCGCAAATCCAGGTCCACGCCGGAGGCCCGGGCCGCGGGCCCCACCCCCCCCAAATCCTCGGCGACCCGGCGGGGCAGCTCGCCCGTGCCCTCCACGCGGTCCATGAGGGAATCGGTTTCCCCGAGCAGGCGCTTGAGCTCCGCGAACCCCCGCGCCGACTCCTTGACGAAAGACGCCAGTTCCCGCGCCCGCACGGCATCGAGGTCGCAGCGCACTCCTCCCGGCGCGTTGATACCCTTGAGGAAGCGGTCGCCGCACCAGGCGGCGGCGCGCCGCAAGACCAGCTCGCGCAAGCGCAGGGCCTGCATGGCGCCGAAAGGGAAGCCCACGTCGGTCGCGATGCCGGCGATGTCCGCGAGATGGCAATGCATGCGCTCCAATTCGGAGCCCACCACGCGCAAAACCGCCGCCCGGCGCGGGACCTCGACGCCCGCCAGGCGCTCCCAGGCCTGGCAATAGGCCAGGCTGTGCGCGAAGGCATTGTCCCCCGACACCCGCTCCGCCAGGCGCAGGCCCTGCGGCGCCCGCGCGCCCTCGGCCAGCTTCTCGATGCCCCGATGGACGTAGCCCAGGCGGGCCTCGAGCCGGATGATCGGTTCCCCCGCCACGCTGAAGCGGAAGTGTCCGGGCTCGATTATCCCGGCGTGCACCGGCCCCACGGGTATCTCGAACACCCCCTCGCCCTCGACGGGGACGAAGGCGTAAGGCGGCGCCGCGGGAAGCGCGGCGGCGGCTTCGGGCTTGAAATCCTTCCGCAGCGGGAAGGCCCCTTCCGGCCAGAGCTCATGCAACAGCAGGCGCCGCGGATCCGGATGCCCTTCGAACCGCACGCCGAAAAATTCCCGCAACTCGCGCTCGAAGAGCGCCGCGACCGGGAATAATTGCGCCAAGGACGGGCAGCAAGCGCCCGGGATCGGGACCGCGGCGGAAATGGTCTCGAAACGCCCCGGACACGCGAAGACGTAGCGGACGACGAACGCCGCCTCCGCGGACCGATCGTCGGTGGCCACGACCGTCGCCAGCCGGCAGGGGCCCTCGTCGCGCAGGCGGCGCGCGGCCTGCGCGAGCCGAGCGCAGGACACCCTCGTCTCAGCCACGCGGCCCCCCCGACACCAACTCGGCGATCGCCGACAGCGTCCGGTCCAGCGGCCCCGGAATGCACAGGCCCAGGACCAGCAGCAGAACCGCGACGACCGCCAGGGGCGCGCTCTCAAGCCACGACGGCCGCTCCGGCGGCCGGCGCCGCGGCGCGCCCAGGGCGACCGGCATCACGTGATAAAGCAGTCCGGCCAGGATGACGGCGATGAGCCCCACGAGCAGTCCGCAGGCCGCCGCGTGTCCCGAGCGCATGCCCTGCGCGGCGATGATGAACTCGCTGACGAAGAGCCCCAGCGGCGGCAGGCCGGCCAGGGCCAGCGCCCCGACCAGGAACAGCGCCCCCGTGACCGGCAGGACCGTCAGCACGCCGGAGAAGCGGTGCAGGCGCCGGCTGCCGAAACTGCGCGCGATGTCGCCCACGCCCAAGAACAGCAGGGCCTTGGCCAAGGCGTGATTGAGCAGATGGAGCATGGCCCCGTAGACCCCCCAGAAACCCCCGAAACCCAGGCCCACGGCCACGATGCCCACGTGCTCCACGCTGTGATAGGCCAGCAGGCGCTTGAAGTCGCGCTGGACCAGGATGAAGGGCGTGGCCACGAGCAGGGAGAGCAGTCCGAATCCCAGCAGGAGCCGGCTCGAGAAGTCGGGCCCCAGGCTGCGCGCGGCCAGGATGTGGAAACGCAGCACGCCATAGAGCGCGCATTTGAGCAGCACGCCCGAAAGCAGGGCGCTGACCGGAGTCGGGGCTTGGCTGTGCGCGTCGGGAAGCCAGGTGTGCATGGGGGCCAGCCCCGCCTTGGTCCCATAGCCGAAAAGCACGAAGATGAAGCCCAGGCGCACCAGCCCCGGATCGAGCTCACCCGCCCGCCCCGCCAGCCCGATCCAGCTCAAGGTCGGCGCGCCGCCGCGCGCCGAGGCGTAATAGAACAGGAAGGTTCCCAGCAAGGCGAACGCGATGCCGACCGTGCACAGCACGATATACTTCCACGCCGCCTCGACGGCGTGCCGGCTTCTATGGAAGCCGACCAAAAAGGTCGAGGCCAGGGTCGTGGCCTCGATGGCGATCCAAAGCGCCCCCAGATTGTCCACCAGCACGGCCAGGAGCATGGTGGAGGTGAAGGCGTGGTAGAGCGCGTAGTACCAGTGGAGCGCGCCGGCCGGGGCCTCGCGGCGCATGTAAGCCACGCTGTAAAGGGCGCTGACCAGGCTCAGAAACGCCACGATGAGGATCATGAAGGCGCTCAAGGCGTCGGCGCGGAAGAAGCCCCCCCAAGCCAGCAGCGGGCCGCGGCGCAGGACCCCCGCCGCCAGCAGGGCCGCGCAGGCGAAAGTCGCCGCCGAGCCCATGACGTTGATGCGCTCCGCGGCGCGATCGTCGCGGTCCAGGAGGCAGGCCAGGGCAGTCAGCAGCGGCGCCAGACAGACGCTCAGCAATGCCATGGCCTCATCCCTTGAGCCGGTTGAGCCGCTCCGAATCTATCGACAGGTAAGTTTCGCGGATGCGGGAGACCAGAAGGGAGCTGACCATGACCGCGATCAGCAGGTCGAAGGCCAGCCCCAGCTCGATGAATATGGGCAGGCGGAACTCCGTGGAAATCGCGGCCACGAACAGGCCGTTCTCCACCACCAGGATGCCCAGGATCTGGGCGATGACCTTGCGGCCCACGGCCATGCTCCAGAGCCCCAGCAGCATCAGGGTCAAGGACAGCGCGAAGCCCCCGGCTACCGATGGGCTCAGCCCGGGCAGGGCCTTGAACGCCGCGTAGGACAACAGCGCCAGCGCCACCCCTACGCCCAACGAAAGCGCCGGGGGGACGTAAGGATCGCTCTCCCTGCGGACGCCGATTTCCTCCATCATCTTGAACAGGAACCAAGGTATGACGGCGCCCTTGAGCCCGATGGCCAGAACCCCCATGCCCACGCCCCCGCCCCCCAGGAGCACGCCCGCCAGGCCGAGCAGGACGGACTGAGCCGCGTAGACCCGGATGCCCAGGTGCAGGGAGCGGAAAGCCAGCAGGGCGAAGGCGCAGACCAAGGCCAGGGCGGTCAGGAAGGTCACGGTTTGCGCGATCCAGAACGGCGGGGCCGCGGTCATAGCCCGATCCTCACCACGCCCTGGGACAGCAAGGCCAGCAGAGCCAGGACGAAGGCCGTCCCCAGGAAGTCCGGAACGCGAAACAGCCTGAGCTTGGCGGTCGCGGTCTCGACCAAGGCCACGGCCACGGCCAGAGCGCAGAGCTTCAGGACGCAGAGCGCGGCGCCCAGGCCAAGTTGGGTCCAATCCGCGCCAAGGGCGGCGCCCCAGGGCAGGAACAGGTCGGCGAGCAGAGTCAGGAAAATGGCCAATTTCAGCATCCCCGCCCATTCGATCAGGCCCAGCCCCCGGCCGGATTGCTCCAGGATCATGGCCTCGTGGACCATGGTCAACTCCAGGTGGGTGGCCGGATTGTCCACGGGCAGACGGCCGCACTCGGCCAAGGCCACCAGGAACAGCGCCGCCGCGGCCAGGGCCAGGCCCGGGTTGAAGCCCGCCCAGCCCAACTCGGCCATGCGGCGCGCCATCGCGCCCAGGTTGGTGGTGCCGGCCTCCAGCGCCGCCGCGAACAAGGCCAGCATAAGCGCCGGCTCCGCCGACGAGGATATCATCATCTCCCGGGAAGAACCCATCCCGCCGAAGGCGCTGCCCGCGTCGAGCCCGCCCAAGGCCAGGAAGAAGCGAGGCACGGCCAGCAGGTAGACCAAGGCGATCGCGTCGCCGGCCGGTCCCAGGGGCGTATCGGCCAGCGCCGCCGGCACCAGGAAGGCCGCGGCCGCGGTGCCTCCGAATACCACGTACGGAACGGCCAGGGTCACCCAGGAGGCGGTCTCGGAGACGACCGTCTCCTTGCGCATGGCCTTCCACAGGTCGCGATAGGGCTGGATCAGATCGGGCCCGCGCCGGTTCTGGAGCGTAGCCTTCAGCCTCTTGATCAGGCCGGCCAGCAACGGGGCCAAGGCGATGAGCGCCAACGACTGGCCGAACGCCGCCGCGCCCGCGCGCGTCATCCCAGCCTCCCCGAGAGAAACAAGGCCAAGAGGACTCCCAGCGCGACCAGCAGGTAGCCCAAATAGAGGTTGATGCTGCCGGCTTGCAGCCGGCGCGCGGCGTGCGAGAACCGCATGAGCACGCGCGCCGGCGGATGATAAAGGGTCTCCAGTATGAGCTGCCGGATGCCCGCGCTGTAGGCGATGGAAGCCGGAAAATATTCCCCCGCCGGCGCCGAGGGCCGGATCTCGCGCCGCGGCTGATAAAGGAAGCCGAAGACCCTGCGGAAAGGCTTTGAAAACGCCGCCGCGGAATATTCCATGCGCGGGGTAAGGCCCGGCATCCCGCAAGCCCAGGTCGGAGCGCGCCGCGCGGACCCCGGGCCGCCCAAGCGGCGGCCGAGGGCCCAAGCCGCCGCGGCGGCCGCCGCCGCGGCCGCGAGCAGAATCGCAGGCGAGCAGCCGCCCAACCCGGAGGTCGCGACCGAGGCGGCGCCGGCGGGAACGCCGCCGAAGCCGACGAGACCGGCGACCGGGCCGGAGAGGACTCCCAGCACCTTGCCGGGGACCAGGCCCAGGGCCAGGCAAGCCGCGGCCAGAACGGCCAGCGCCAGGAGCTCGGGCCGGCCCGCCTCGCGGGCCGCCGCGGCGCCGGAACTGCGCGGCAGGGCCAGGAAGCCGGTCCCGAAGGCCTTCACGGCCGTCGCCGCCGCCACGCCCCCGGTCAGGGCCAGGGCCCCGGCCGCCAGCAGGCAGAGTATGCGCGGCGGCGTCCCGGGCAGGCCGAAGCCGGAAAGCAGGGACTGGAAGGTCAGCCATTCGCTGACGAATCCATTGAAGGGAGGCAGGGCGCTCAGGGCCAGGCAGCCGGCGAGAAAAAACAGCGCCGTCCTCGGCATGGCCTTGATCAAGCCCCCCAGGCGCTCCAGATCGCGCGTGCCGGACGACTTGGCGACGGAGCCGGCCGCCAGGAAGAGCAGGCTCTTGAACGCGGCGTGGTTGACCGCATGGTAAAGCGCCGCCCCCAAGGCCGCGGCCGCCGCGGCCTCGCGGCCGAACGAGGAGAATATCAACCCCATAGCCGCGGCCATGAAGATTATGCCCACGTTCTCGACCGTCGAATAGGCCAGCAGGCGCTTTATATCAGGCTCGAGCACCGCGTAGAGCACGCCCAGCAGCGCCGAGGCGGCGCCCACGGCCAGGACCAGCGCCCCCCACCACCAAGGCCCGGGACCGAGGAAGCCGAAAACCACCAGCAGAAATCCGTAGAGCCCCGTCTTGACCATCACGCCCGACATGCAGGCCGAGACGTGCCCGGGGGCGGCCGGATGGGCCTGCGGAAGCCACAAATGCAGGGGCGCCAGGCCGGCCTTGGTCCCGAAGCCGACCAAGGCCAGCAGGAAAATCAGGTCGCGAGTCCGGGACGGCAGCCCCGGGCCGGCGGCCCGGAAATCCGCGAAGGACCAGGAGCCGCAGGCGCCGTGCAGGCGCAGGAAGAGCAGAAGGATCAGGACCGTGGCCCCCTGGGACATGACCAGGTAGAGCCAGCCCGCCTGGCGGTTGCGCGGGTTCTCGTGCTCCAGCACGACGATGAAGAACGAAGCCAGGGTCATCGCCTCCCAGAAGAACAAGAACGTGAACGCGTTGGCGGCCAGGGGGACCAAGGCCATGGCCGGCAGGAAGCAGCAATAGCAAAAACCCAGCCACCCGGCCCGGTGGTCGTACTCCTCGGCGTAGGAAAGCCCGTGCACGCTCGCGGCCAGCCCGCACGCCCCCACCAGCGCGGAAAACAGCGCGCCCAGCGGGGTCAAGCGCAGTTCCAGAGCCGCGAAGGGAAACCAGCCCGACCAGGTCAGGCCCGCCGCCTGGGCGCCGCCCAGCGCGGCCGCGCAGGCCGCGGCCAGCAGCGCGCAGCCGGCGCCCGCCAGGCCGCAAGAGTAGAGGCGGGCCAGCCTCGGGGAACCGCGCAGCAGAAGGCTCGCCAGCGCGCCCAAAGCCAAGGCCGCCATGGCCCCGAGGATCGGTTCCATCCGGCCCTATACCTTTCCCAAATGGTCCAGGATATCCCGGCTTTCCCCGAGCTTCTTGCGCAGGATCTCGGAAATGGGCCGCAGGACCTTGAAGATGTCGCGGTCCTTCACCGAATAGAAGACCGCGACCCCTTCCTGCCGGGCGGACAATATCCCCGCCAGGCGCAGAATGCCCAAGTGCTTGGAAATGCTCGACTGCTCGACTCTCAACAGCGCGACCAGCTGTCCGACGGAAGCCTCGCGCTCCTTGAGCCGCTCTATGAGGGCCAGGCGCACGGGATGGGCCAGGGCCTTGAGGAAATCGGCCTTGATCTTAAAAACGAGGGCTTCGTCGGCCATCCCGCTGGTTAGGCCGCGCCCGCCAGGGCGTCGAGAACGGCCTCGACGTTATCGGCCGTGCGCAAAAGATGCAGGGTCTTGCCCGCGCCCAAGGCGCGCAAAACCCCGGCGAGATCCGGCCCCTGCGGTTCCGGAGCCAGCCACAGCACCACCACGAAAGCCCGCTCGTCTCCGGAGACTTCCACCCCCTGGGGAAATACCCCCAAGGCGGCGCGGGGCTCGGCCAGCCCCTCCACCACCAGGCGCAGGACGGCCACGCCGCGCTGAGCCGCGGTCTCGACCTCCAGGCTTGCGTCGCGCAAGGCCTGCGCCAGTTCCTCGCGCCGCGCATAGACCGCCCCCGCTCCGTGCAGGGCCCTGGCCACGAGTTGGGCCGCGGCGGCCTGAAGCTCGTCGGCCCGCAGGTCCGGGGCGATGGAGGCCTTGCCCAGCACGGGCCACCGCCCGCCGCGTCCCGCGGGCAGCGCCTTTTCGCCCGAGAACCATTTGCCGCAGGCGGGGCAGCCCCGCTCTACGCGCGAGCCGGACAGCCGGACCCGGTCGAGCGAGGCCGAGCAGGCCGGGCAGCGCCGGCCGGGAGCGGTCATCGGCGGGCCCTGCGCTTCAGTCCGAAATGCCGGCCCAGGCCGGCCTCGGCCACGATCTCATGGAAACGGCGCAGGGCGCTGTCCTCGCCCAGATCCGTGCCCGGCAGCTCCACGCAAAACAGGTCGCTGGTGGGCACGCCGTGATGGAGGGCGGAGACCTTGCTGAGCTTGCCGACGAGCTGCCTATCGACCCGGATGCCGTAGTGGCGCGAGGTCACCACGCGAATCTCGACGATGCCGGGACCCCAGACCGGAGCGGGAGCCCGCTTGCGTCCTTGCGCGCTTCCCATTCGGCACCCCCCTTATATAAAGGAAAATATTCTTATATTCTCCTCAAAGCATATAATAGCATTTTTGGTGCCGCGCTTTCAAAAACTTCAGGAACTCGGCTGGCGGCCTTTTATAGGGAAAGCAAGTAAAGCAAGGAACGTCCCCAAAAAAGCTAGACCAAGCCTTGGTCCATCATGGAGTTGGCGACCTTCAGGAAGCCCCCGATGTTGGCGCCCATGACGTAATTGCCGGCCTGGCCGTAAGCCTGGGCGGTATCCACGCAGGTCTTGTGGATGCTCTTCATGATATTGTGCAGGTGCCGGTCGACCTCGTCGCGGCTCCAGCTCATGCGCATGGAGTTCTGCGTCATCTCGAGCCCGGAGGTGGCCACGCCGCCGGCGTTGGCCGCCTTGCCGGGGCCGAAGAGGATGCCCTTCGCGAGGAAAAGTTCCACCGCCTCCGGGGTGGAGGGCATGTTGGCCCCCTCGCAGACGCAGACGCAGCCGTTCTTGACCAGGGCGCGGGCATCCTTGCCTTCGAGCTCGTTTTGCGTGGCGCAGGGCAGGGCGACGTCCGCCTTGACGTTCCACACCCCGGCGCCCTCGAAATACTTCGCCTTGGGGAACTTGGCGGCATATTCCTTTATGCGCCCGCGCTTGACGTTCTTGAGCTCCTTGACGAAAGCCAGCTTCTCGGCGTCGATGCCGTCCTCGTCGACGACGTAGCCGTTGGAGTCCGACAGGGTCAGGACCTTGCCGCCGAGCTGCCGCGCCTTCTCCGCCGCGTACTGGGCCACGTTGCCCGCGCCGGAAACGGCGACCCGCTTGCCCTGGAAGCCTTCGCCGCGGGTGGCCAGGGCCTCGGAGGCGAAATAGACGCAGCCGTAGCCGGTGGCCTCGGGCCGCACGAGGCT
>JAQUMZ010000089.1 GCA_028717865.1 Elusimicrobiota bacterium
CCTCGTCCCCGAAACCGCTCACACGGACCCTATCGTATGTCCCCGAGGCGGATTTTTTGAAGCCCGCGACCCTGAACACTCTCCCGCGGTTGAAAAAATACCGCTTTTCCCAGGGCAGAAGATCGGGCCGCAAAACGCGCACCCGCTGCCCAGCGCTCAAGCCGTTGCGCTTGGCCGAGACCGGATCGGCATTGCGCAGGCGCACGGCCCGCTTGGCGCGGGAAATAGGGTCCTCGGCCTCCAAGAGCGCGTCCTCTTCGGCCTGAACATTCCATTGCCGGAGGACGTCGTTGAATTTCCTTCGCAGCGCGTCTCGATGATAATTATCCAGGCCGGCGCTGCAAGCCTCGTGCGTCCGCCTGACCCTCGCCTTCTGATCCTCCGCCAAGAGCGGCCCGAAAAGGTCATCGAGCAGGCTCAACTTGGCGGCTTCACCCATGGAGCGATCCATCGGCGCCGACACGACCGACTCCGCCAAACGGTCCGCCGCGGCGCGGACCTCCCGGGCCAGAGGCTCCAATCCGGCCAGGACCTCCGGCTGGGAAAAATCCAGACCCCGCAAGGGCGCCAGGGCTTTGACCAGATTGGAGGCGTCGAACGGGGCGGCGAAGAATTCGCGTACCCCGGCGGCGGCCCGGCCCGCGTCGGCGGCGCTGAGGCGTGGTCCCTCGGCGGCTTTTATCCCAAGGGCATCCGCGCGCGGCGCGGCCGCAAGCAGCGCAGCCAAGGCTACGGCTTCAAGGGAAGCCCTCGATGCTCGGCGCATACATTAGTAGGATATGCTGCGGGCCGACGCGCCACCAGGGTCGTCGGACCCAGCCGAAACGGGTCTGAAGGGCCTACCAGTTCTCGGCCAGAACCTCGAAGTGCGCCTGCGGATGGGCGCAGGCCGGGCAGGCCTGGGGCGCCGACTCGCCCTCGTGGACGAAACCGCAATTGCGGCAGCGCCAGACGACCTTCTGCTTTTTCTTGAACACCGTGCCGGCCTCGACGTTGGCCAGCAGGCCGCGGTAGCGGCGTTCGTGCTGCTTCTCCGCCACGGCGACGGATTCGAAGAGCTTCGCCGCGGCCTCCAGCCCCTCGGACCGCGCGGTCTCGGCGAAATCCGGGTACATGCGCCCCCATTCATGGGCCTCGCCTTCGGCCGCGGCCTTGAGGTTCTCGGCCGTGGTCCCGATCCGTCCCGCCGGAAACAGCGCTTCCACCTTGGCCTCGCCGCCTTCCAGGAGGCTGAAGAAGCGCTTGGCGTGCTCCTTCTCCTGGTCGGCCGTCTCCTCGAAGGCCCAGGCGATCTGCATGAAGCCATCCTTGCGGGCCTGCCCCGCGGAATAGGCGTAGCGGTTGCGCGCCTGCGATTCTCCGGCGAAGGCGGCCATGAGATTCTTCTCCGTCTGCGTGCCCTTGATTTTCATTTTTTCCGCTCCTTGGTGGACGCCGGTTTGGAGCGGAGATTACACCAAATTCTCTCGCGCTCGGCCAGAATCAGACGGCCGGGCCAAAGGTCCCAATATGAACTAGGACCAAGGGCCCTGTCGCATCCGGGCCCTTCGCTCTATGCTCGTCTCGTGCTCCGCCCAAGCCTCCTGGCCGCGCTGGTCCTGGCGGCGGGCGCCTCCCCCCTGCGGGCCTTCACGGGCGGCGCCGCCCTCCCTTTCGAATACGAGCTCGGCGGGCTCCAGCGCCGGCTCCTCGACGCCGTCCGGCCCGAAACGGCCGCCCGCGTCCCGCTGGATAAAAGCCTCCTCTACGTGGGGGACGGCGACACCTTCTTCTACGGCAAGAAGGAGGAGCCCAAGCTGAACCTGCGCGTGCTCGGCGTAGACGCGCCCGAGGTCCGCCACTACGGCGCGGGCAAATTCGAGGACCAGGAATACGGGCCGAAGGCCCGGGACTACGTCCGCGGCGTCGTCCAGCGCGCCGCCCGGGTGGACTATCTTCCTTGCGGCAAGGACAAATACGGCCGGACCCTGGCCCATATATTCGTCGACGGCCGGCTCCTGGCCGTCAAGCTGCTCCAGCGCGGCTACGCCTACGAAACCATATCCCAATACGGCGACAACGGCCAGCCGGAGCTGGCCGCCCGGATTCTCGCCGCGGCCCGCTCGGGCCCCGCGCCCGCTTTCGAGAATCCCTCGCTCTGGCGCAAGCGCATGTGGTCGCCGGAAAAGGAGCAGGCCGAGTTGGATAAAGACCTGGCGGCGGCGCGCACCGCCGCGGACAAGTCCCAAATAACGTTCCAGGACGGCGACACCGTCTATTTCGGCTCGCTGGAGATCCGCATTCTCGGCATAGACACGCCCGAGATCGCCCACCCCGAGTACGACAAGCCCGAGGGCCAGGAGTACGGCCCCGAAGCCGCCGAGTTCACCCGCCAGGCCATCTCGCGGGCGGGCAAAGTCGAATACGTCCTGGGGCCGGGCGACGCCTACGGCCGCGTCTTGGCGCACGTGTTCGTGGACGGCGAGTTGCTCAGCCTGCGCCTGCTCAAGGCCCGGCTCGCCTACGAAACCGTCTCCCGATACGGAAGCAGCGGGTTTCCGGGCTACGCCCGCCTGATCCTGGAGGCCTTCCGCTCGGTTCCCAAGCCGCCGTTCCAGAACCCGCAATATTGGCGCTGGGAGCACTGGAAGCAGCCGAAGCCCGTCCCCCCCGAACCCGACGCCGAAGCGCCGCTATTTTGACTCGAGCGCGCAGGGAATGCAGAGCCGGGCCGCCCCTTTTTTCTTGATCCTGGTAGCCATGGCTTCCTCCCCGCAGCGGGAACAGACCACGCTGTCGCGGATCGCGGCCTCGCCGGGCATGGAAATAGTCGTCTCGCGCGCGTCGAAGAGGGCCTCGGCCGGAGCCTCCAGCAGCCAGCGCGTCCGGGCCGGCCGGTCGGCGCCGGGCGGCTCGCCCCGGCGGTCCTTGCGCTTGAGCGCGACCCGAACGGCTTGGCCCGACGGGCGCAGGGCCAGGGTGAAGACCTGCTTGCCGTAATCCTTGAAGAACAGGTTGCCCTTGCCGAAGGTGCAGCCGCAGAGGCATTGGACGGCGTCCACGGAGCATGAATCGTTCTCGACTATCGCGATCAATTCCTCGTCGCCGGAGCGCCGGGCGCCGAGCCGCTCCAGGGCGAACTTGGCCGCGCGAAAGCCTATGGCCAGGCCCGGGCAGAGATGGCCGTGGAAACGAACGACCTCGTCCAGGAGCGGGTCCCCCTGCGCGGTCATCCGCTGTTTATATCATATCCCCTCGGGTTGTGCGGCCCCTATGATTCTGTTAAACTTCCAGAAGTCGCGTTCGACAAGGAGGCAGCATCATGAAACGGAGCATCTGGTTGACGGTGGGGATACTGACGGTCGTAGGAATAGCTAGCCTCCGGGCGCAGGACGCCCCGAAGGCGGCGCTCCCCGAATCGGCCCCAGCCGTCCAGACGACGCCCGCTGCCGCCGCGACCCCCGCGGCCGAGACGACCCCGGCCGCCGCCGCTCCCGCAACCCCCTCTCAGGCGGCCCCCGCGGCCGCCAAAGCCGAAACGGCCCCGGCCGCTCAACCCGCTGCCGAACCGGCCCCGGCCCCCGCAGTTCCCGCGGCCGAAAAGGCCCCGGCGCCCGTAGTCAAGGCGCCCGAAGCTCCCGCCGCCGAAGCCGCACCGGCCGCGGCCGAGAAAGCAATCGTCAGCCCCGGCGGCGACCCCGGGCGGCCGGCCCTGCCCGCCCTGATCGAGCCCATGAAGGCCGTCGTCGAGTTCTACCGCAAGCAGATCGACTCCACCGAGGGCATGATGGAGCGCTGGTCGGAGAAGATCGGCATGGTAATCCAACGCCGCGAGAAGCTCCTGGCTCAAAAAGCGGGCTTGGTAAAGGAGCAGGCGCAAGCCGCCCTGGACAAGAGCCGCAAGAAGGAAGCCAAGCAGCTCTCCAAGGAGATATCCCGCGTGGAGAAGGACATCCGCGCCATGGGCAAGGACCTCGATTCCATGGCCCGGGAACTGCGCAAGGAAGCGCGCGCCTTCGGCAAGGAGACGGCCTCGGTCCTGCTCGAGAAGTTCGGCCAGGTCGACCAGAAGATCGGTTCCGTCAAGCCGGCCGGCAATTAGGGCGGCCCGGACACCGCAGACTTCTCACCTGCCCGCGGAGGCAGCCGCCGCGGGGCACCTGACCGCCGCGCCTTGGACGAAGACCATGCGCCCGCCCAGGTCCGCGGCTTGAAGCAGGACCAGGTTGGCCAGGGCCAGTAAGATCAGGAAAAGGCCCGCGCGCCGGGGGCTATGGTCTTTGTGCCAAAAGCTCCAGATGGAAAGGAAGGCGGCGGCGGCCAAAACCGCGACCGCCAAGTCCCCATGGGTCTCTATCATGCGTCCGACCTGCGCGGTTACCGGGAACGAGCCCTCGGTGCGCAGACCCGTGGCCACGGCCGCCGCCGCCGCTATCGTCGCCAGATACAGGCAGGCCCGGCCCGCGGCGCGCAGAGTCGGACGGCGCAGCGCCAGGCCCAGGGCGTAAAGCAGCAGCGCGCTGGGCAGCAAGCCGATCGGGAAATGCACGAACACCGGGTGGATGTTTCGAATTTCCCTTAGTCCGGAAAAGCCGAGCAGCCAGACATCCATATCGACCCTCCTATTCAGGCCCGAGCGCGCAGCGGCCAAAGCAGCCTCCAAAGCGCCCGCCTCAGGTCCATAACCGGCGCATATTCTAGCCGATGGCGCGGCGCGGCGCACGAGACCACGCGACTCTGGCCCCATGCGGCCCCATTGTGGTATGACCAGCCATGCTCCGATCCCGGCCCAGGACCGCGCGCCGCGCGGCGCTCGCCTTGGCGCTTGCGCATGCCGCCCTCTGCGCCTGCGGTCCGCGGCGCCAAGAGCCCCAGGTCCTGCGCGCCACACTCGACAACGGCCTGCGCGTGGTCATCGTGCCGGAGTCCCTGGCCCCGACGGCCGCCGTGGTGGTCAATTATCTGGTGGGCTCCAACGAGGCGCCGCCGGGCTTCCCCGGCACCGCGCACGCGCAGGAGCACATGATGTTCCGCGGCAGTCCGGGCCTTTCGGCCGGCCAGCTCTCCGAGCTGGCCGCGGCCGTGGGCGGCATGTTCAACGCCGACACCCAGCAGGCGGTCACCCAATATTTCTTCACCGTGCCGGCGGCCGATCTCGAGACGGTGCTGCACATCGAGGCCATACGCATGCGCGGGGTCCTCGACTCCGAACGGCTCTGGCGCCGGGAGCGCGGCGCCATCGAGCAAGAGGTGTCCCGGGACATCTCCGACCCGGAGTACATCCTCTACACGGAGCTGCTGGCGGACCTGTTCCGGGGCACCCCCTACGCCCACGACCCTCTGGGGACCCGCGCCTCCTTCGACCGGACCACCGCGGCCATGCTCAGGAAGTTCTACGAGACCTGGTACGCCCCCAACAACGCCATACTGGTCATCGCCGGGAAGGTCGACCCGGGCCGGACCCTGGCCGCCGTCAAGAAGCTCTTCGGCCCCATCCCCCGCAAAAGCCTGCCGCCCCGGGCCGCGATCCGCCTGGAGCCGGTGAGCCCGCGGCGGCTAAGGCTCAAAACCGATTCTCCTTACGGCTTGGTCATGGTTGTCTTCCGGCTCCCCGGCTACGCCGACCCGGACTACGCCGCCTCCAGGATTCTCGTCGACGCTCTCAACAGCGAGCGCGGTGCGCTCTACGAGCTGACGGCCTCGGGCCGGGCCCTGAGCACGGGCTTCGCGGCCAGCACCTTGCCCCGGGCGGGCCTGGGCTACGCGGCCGCGGCCTTCCCGAAGGGCGGCGACGCCCGGGCGTTGCTGCGCCAAGTCGAACGGATACTGGCCCGCCTGGCTGAAAAGGGGATCCCGCCGGAGCTGGTGGAGGCCGCCAAGAGGCGGGAGCTGGCCGACGCGGAATTCCAGAAAAACTCAGTCGCCGGCCTGGCCATGGCCTGGTCCCGGGCCCTGGCGGTGGAGGGCCGCGCCTCTCCTTCCGACGACGCCCGGACCGCGGCGGCGGTGACCGCGGCCCAGGTCGACCGCGCAGCGCGGCGCTACTTGCGGCTGGACCGCGCCCCGAGGGCGGTCTTGACGCCCGAGGCCTCGGGCAAGCCCGCGGCCCTCCCGGGCCGCGCCGACCGGGAAAGCGTGGCCCTGGCGCCGCCCGAGAACGCGGCCCTGCCCGCTTGGGCGGCCGACATCCTTTCCCGGCTACCCACCGCGCAGGCCGCCGCCCCGCCCGCGGTCAGCGTCCTGCCCAACGGGCTGAGGCTCTTCGTGCAGCCCTCGGCGATCAGCCGGACCGTGGAGGTCTACGGCCGCGTAAGGAACCAGCCCGGCCTGCAGATACCACCGGGCCGAGAAGGCGTCGACGAAGTGCTGGACCGCCTCTTCGCCTACGGCACGACCGCGCGGGACCGCATGGCCTTTCAAGCGGCCCTCGACGATATCGCCGCCCGCGCGCAGGCCGGGACCTCGTTCTCGCTGCGGGCGCCCGCCGAGCATTTCGAGCGGGGCCTGGAGCTCCTGGCCGACAACGAGCTGCGCCCCGCCCTGCCCGAGACGGCCCTGCGCGCGGTGCGCGCCCGGACGGCCGCCGCGGTGGCCGGCCGGCTTCAGAGCCCGGATTACCTGGCGCGGCGCGCGCTGCGCCAGGCTCTTTTCCCCAAGGGCGATCCGGCCTTGCGCCAGGCCACCCCGGCCAGCGTGTCGGCCCTGACCCGGCGCGACGTCGTGGACTATTTTTCCGGCGTCTTTCGTCCCGACGAGACCGCCATCGTGGTCGTCGGCGACGTGGCCCCGCGGCGGGCCAGGGCCGCCGTGGCCAAATATTTCGGCGGCTGGCGCGCCGCCGGTCCCCGGCCCGCGACGCGGCTGCCCCCCGCGCCGCCCAACCCGCCCTCGATCACGGCCGTGCCCGACGCCAGCCGGGTGCAGGACCAAGTCGCGCTGGCGCAGAGCGCGGGCTTGGCGCGCAACGATCCCGACTATTACGCCCTGACCCTGGGCAACCGCGTCCTGGGTGGCGGCTTCTACGCCACCCGCCTCTACCGGCAGTTGCGCGAGCAGGCCGGCCTGGTCTACAACGTCGAGGCAAGCCTGGACGCGGACCGCAGCCGGGCCGTCTACGCCGTCGACTACGGCTGCGATCCCGGCCAGGTCGGGACGGTCCGGACCATCGTCATGCGCAACCTGAGGGACATGCGCGCCCGGCCGGTCCAGCCCGAGGAACTCCAGCAGGCCAAGGCCATGCTGCTGCGGGAGCTCCCCTTGTCGGAGTCCAGCTTCGCGGGCATCGCCGATGGGCTGCTCTCGCGCTGGGAACTGGATTTGCCCGTGGACGAGCCGGCCGCGGCCGCCCGACGCTACGCCGCCATGAGCGCCGCGCAGGTCCGGGACGCTTTCGCCAGATGGCTGCGCCCCGACGACATGATCCAGGTCAGCCAGGGGCCGCTCCCGCGCTGACGGCTCATAGCCTCCCCCCTCCGAGGAGGCTGAACAGCAGGAAACTCAGCACGAGCACGGTCACCGCCACGTAAAGGCGGTCGCGCTCCAGGGCGAAGCCCAGGATGGAGAAGGCCACCCGGGCCACGGGCGTGGCGATGAGAACCAGCAGGCCGAGCTGGATGAGGCCCCGGCCGCTCAGGGCCAGGGCCGAGCGCAGTATGCCGGCCGCGGTGCGCAGTTCCTCGGGCTCGCCCTGGAACCGGCCCAATGCCGCCGTCTGGGCGCCGTGGCGGGCCAGATAGATAGCCCCGCCGCAAGCCACGATCAGGGCGGCCGCGGCCACTCCGAAGCGCAGGATGCCGCCCACCGCGGCCTGCAGGCTCCGGTCGGACCAGCCCCTCACAGCCCGCCCCGCAATCCGGCCAGGATCATCTCGACCGCCAGGGCGGCGATGACGCCGCTGAAGACCCAGCGCAGCACCCGCACCCGGGCCGCGATCAGCGCCCGGGCCCCCAACAGCGAGCCCGCCAGCACCCCGAGCATCACCGGCATGGTCAGGCCCGGGTCTATGTAGCCCCGGTCGAGGTAGATGCCCGCGCTGGCCGCGGCGGTCACACCGATCATGAAGTTGCTGGTGGTCGTCGAGACCTTGAAGGGCAGGCGCATCGCCTGGTCCATGGCCAGGACCTTGAGCGCCCCCGAACCGATGCCCAAAAGGCCGCTGAGTATCCCGGCCAGGCCCATCAAGGCGAACCCGAGCGGCACGCGCCGCGCGCCGTAGGCCCGCGGCGGCGCGCCCGGGCCCGCCCCGGGACAACTGCCCTCCAGGCGCAGCCGCCGCGCCAGGGGGTCGCCGCTGGCGGCCGGATGCTCGGGCCGCGGCCGCAGGTTCATCCAGGCCGAGAGCAGCAGCGCCGCCCCGAAGACCACGGCGATGGCCCCGGCGGGCAGGCGCGCGGCCAGGACCGCGCCGGCGATCGCGCCCAGGGTGGTCGCCAGCTCCAGGAACATGCCGATCCGGATGTTGGTGTAGCCCTCGCGGACGTAGGCGGCGGCCGCGCCGGAGCTGGTCGCGATCACCGACACCAGCGAGGCTCCGATCGCGTAGCGGATGTCCACGTGCAGGCCGAGCGTCAGCAGCGGCACGATGACGACCCCGCCCCCCAGGCCGGTCAGCGCCCCCAGGAAACCCGCCGCCAGGGAGCCCGCGGCGACCAGCGCGCTCGAGCCGAGGATCGTCATCGCGCGGCGGGGACCGCCTCGTCTTCCCAGAGCGGCAAGGTGAAATAAAAGCGGGACCCCTGGCCCGGCTCGCTTTCGATCTCGAGGCGCGAGCCGTGCCGTTCGATCAGCTCCTTGACCATCATCAGGCCGATCCCGAAACCGCCGGCGACTTTCCGGCTCTCCTCGGTCCGGTAGAAGCCGGACAATATCCGCTCCCGGTCGCGCGCGGAAATCCCGATGCCCGTGTCCGAGACGCAGAACAGCGCCCGCGGCGGCGGCCCCTTTTC
>JAQUMZ010000090.1 GCA_028717865.1 Elusimicrobiota bacterium
GTGGCCCTGGCCTATCCTTACGGAGATTTCGGCCAGGCCGACTACACCAACACCCCAGAGGCGGCGGCGATCAACCGGGAACTGGTCCGGAAGCACTTCGATATGACCTTCGTGCAGGAGCAATACGGCATCAATTCCTCGTCATCCAACCCGCTGGACCTCAAGCGCTTCGAGATCCGCAAGGACATGAGCGCGGAACAGCTGCTCGGCAAGCTTGCGCTCAGCGAGCCCTGGGTCCAGGCCAAGCTGGCCGAAGCCGACATCGCCGTCCGCGCGGACCAGTTGGGCCGGGCCGAGGCGATCTACGGGGAGCTGCGCGCCGCCGGCGTAGACCAGCCGGCGCTTTGGGCGGGACAAGGCTCCGCCGCGCGCGCCGCGGGCGACGCCTACGACGCCAACCGCCTATTGGTCCAGGCGCAGAGCGTCTATTCCGCGCAACGCGCGAACCTCGAACCCGCCACCTACGACCGCATGCTTAACCGGACCCGGATCGAAGCCCGGCCGGACGCCGGAACCGACGCCCAGGGCTTCTCGGACAGCCAGGACAACTCCCGCGCCCTGCTGGCGGCCCGCGCGGGCGGATGGGCCGGCCCCGTGCGCCTGCAGGGCTGGGCGGGGCAGGGCGAATACCGGGGGCCGGCCTTCGCCGGCGGCCCGACCATCGGCATCCGGCAGCGGGAGGGCGGCGTAAAGGCCCGCTGGTTCGCCGGACGCGGCGTCGAGCTCGGCGCCTCCTACGGCCGGCGCTATTTCCTGGGGGAGGATCCGAAAGCCTTCGAACTCTATTCGGCGGAGGCCGCCTTCCGGCCGCACCCGCGCCTGCGCCTGCTGCTGCGCGACGGCATGGGCAACGTCGAAACCGCGGCCGCCGTCCGCGACGGCCGCCGCTTTCACAACGACGGCGCGGGCCTGGCGTGGGATCCCGCCGTCAATTGGAAGGCGACCGCCGACTACGACGTAGCGCGCTACAACGATTCCAACTCCGAGAATATCGGACGCCTGCGCCTGCAGCGCCGCTTTTTCGACCGCTACACCCTGGGCGCGGCCTACCTGCGGGGGGACTCCCGGCGCTGGAACCCCGACTACTACACGCCCCGCAGCCTCAACCAATATACCGCCCTCCTCGGCTACGGGCAGCCGTTCGGAGGCCTCAGCCGCCGCACCGATGCGCCGC
Source organism: Elusimicrobiota bacterium (assembly GCA_028717865.1). Classification (GTDB taxonomy): domain Bacteria; phylum Elusimicrobiota; class Elusimicrobia; order UBA1565; family UBA9628; genus UBA9628. Next base: position 1,175 of record JAQUMZ010000090.1, read on the forward strand.
GCGGCTTCGCGTCCGCGGAATACGAAAGCGGCTACGGCTTCCAGTCCGGGAGCTCCCGCTTCGTGCAGTCGATCCGGGGCCGGCTGGGCTACAGGGTCCTCGACGCCCTCAGCCTGAACGTCGAGGGCCAGTACGCGACCTCTCCCGCCTACATCAGCCGCCAGCTCGCCGCCGGCCTCACCCTCAACTACTAGTTGGTGATCCCCCAGCATATCGAGGCTGTCGTGGAAGGCTTATGGCCGACAACAACAAGGGTCCTCTCATTCCAGGGAGTGGGCCTGCCTCAGATCCTTAGCCGAAACCGGCAGCCTTATGTGGCGCGAGCACGGCACGCGCTTATTCGCAGTCTGGTGCTTAACGGCGCGATTCCGGTGGAAATCGCCGGGAAACTCAACTGCTCGCCGGCGCTCGTGTCCGCCGTCATGCAGGGCGGCTGAGTTTCTGAAGATACTGAAAGCGTGGCACCAAGAAATGAAAGCGGGCGCCTTGGCCCTGGTCGCTTTCGGCCCAGATGCGACCCTTGTGGACTTCGACGATTTCCTTGCAGATCGCCAGCCCCAGGCCCGTGCCCTTGTAGCCGTCGCGCTTGGCGCAGCGGCCCACCTGGGCGAACCGGTGGAACAGCTCGCCGAGCCTATCCCTGGGGATTCCGGCGCCGTCGTCGAGCACGCTGACCTGCACTCCCTGAGGCATGGCGCAGGCCCGGACCACGACCTTCTGCCTGGCGAAGCGGAAGGCGTTGTCGAGCAGGTTGCGCAGAACCTGGGTCAGCAGGTCGCTGTCCCCGGCCACGGCCGGCAGCCCGGGGGGGATGTCGAGCTCCAAACGCTCCTTGCCCGTCATCGCGAACTCATGGGCCAGCTCCGACACCACGACCTCCAGCTCGACGGGCCGGAACTCCACGCGCACCTTCCCGGACTGCAGACGGGCCAAGTCCAGGTTGTTGTCTATGATGCGCGTCTGGCGGTCGATATTGCGCGAGGCCATCTCCAGGAACTGGGCCTGCCGCGGCGTCAGCGGACCGGCGGATCCGTCCTGGAGAAAGCTGACCGCCATCTTGACGGTGGTCAGGGGGCTGCGCAATTCGTGCGAGATGCAGCTGAGGATGTTGCCGTGCGCCTCGGCCGTGCGCAGCGCCTCGGCCGCTTCGGCGCGCAAGCGCGCGACTTGCAGGGAATCCGTGACGTCGCGCAGCGTCACCAGCCGGCCCGGCGCCCCCCGCCATTCGATCTCGTCGCACCAAAGCTCCGCGATCCGGTCCTCCCCGTCCGCCCGCTTGAGCTCGAGGCGGCCGCGGCCGGCGCCCGGCAGCGCGTGCGAAAACGGCCGCCCCAGCAGCTCGCGCGGCTTTCTCGAAAGCAGGTCCGCCGCGGCCGCGTTGGCGTAGCGCACCAAGCCGGTACCGTCCAGCACTATCTTGCCGTCCCGATCCCGCGCCAGCAGATCGGCGGCCTGCGCCAGCAGACGACGTCGCTCGATGGCGTAGCGGATGGCCCGCTTGAGCAGCCGGCCGTCCAGGGCGCCCCGGACGAGGCGTTCCTGGGCCCCCAGCTCGACCGCCCGCCGGGCGGCGTCCTCGTCCTGCACGCTGCTCAGGACGAGGATGGGGCACTCCGGACACAGTTCATGGAGGCGGCGAAAGGCCTCGATGCCGCCGTCCCCCGGCAGCCCCATATCCAGCAGGACGGCGGCGAAACCGCCCCGCCCCAGGGCCGCGCAGGCGGCGGAGAAACTGGCCGCGACCTCCAGCTCGAAGCGCTCCGGCGCCTCCGGCGAATCGGCTAGAAACATCCTGGCCAAGGCGGCCTCGTGCGGCCCGTCCTCGACCAGCAAGACCCTGATGCGCGGCGTGTTCATGGCGGCCCCCATGCCCTACGCCGATGATTATAGACCGCGCGCGCCGGCCGGGACCATGGAGGAAAAGCTAACTCTATGAGAACTTCCGGTGACGCCCGCCCCGACGCTACCGCATTTTCACTTGATAGCCGAAGTTGGTGACGGTAAGGACGCGGGCGCCCTCGCAGCCCAACTTGCGCCGCAGACGCGCGATGTGCTGATCGACCGTGCGCGTGTCGATCTCCATGCTTTGGTCGTGCCCCCAGATAAGCTCGAGGAGCTTGTCGCGCGAGAGGACCTTTCCGTTCGATTCCATGAGCAGGCGCAGGATCGCGAACTCCTTCGGCGCCAAGTGCACGGATTTGCCCGCGACCTTGGTCTCATGCCGCTCGAAATCGACCTCCAGCTCGCCCAGGGAGATGGAGGTCTTGGCGCCCGCCTCGGCCGGCGCGGCCGCCCGCCGCAGCTGCCGCTCGATGCGAGCCTGCAGCTCCCCGATCGAGAACGGCTTGACGATGTAATCGTCGGCCCCGAGCTTCAGCCCCAGGATGCGGTCCATCTCGCTGCGCTTGGCCGTGAGCATCATGATGGGAACGGCGGTCTCCGGCCGCAGGACGCGCAGCAGCTCCAAGCCGTCCATCTTGGGCAGCATGATATCCAGGACGATCAGATCGGGCTTGATTTCGCGGACCAGCTTGAGGCCGGACTCGCCGTCGGCGGCGCACGTGACCCGGAACCGCTCCTTGGCCAAGGCGTGGCGGATCAGCCGGGCCAAGTCCTTCTCGTCCTCTACGACCACGATTTTCTCTTTTGTTGCCAACATATCGCTATTATGCACCGGGCGCCTGCGCGCGCGCCATTGAGACATTAGAAACGATTTGTAGGGGATTTATGACGATCGCATCCCGTCGGTTCTCAGCCGATAGCCGAAATTATGGACGGTGACGACGCGCGCGGCCTCGCGCCCGAGCTTGCCGCGCAGCCTGGCCACGTGCTGGTCCACCGTGCGCGTATCGATCTCCACGTCCGGGCCGTGTCCCCACGCGAGCTTCAGCAGCTCGTGGCGCGAGAGCACGGCGCCGTCGGCCTGGAGCAGCCGCCTGAGCAGCTCGAACTCCTTGGGCGTCAGCCGCACGGCCGCGCCCGCGACGGCCACCTCGTGCCGCGCCAGATCGATGCGCAGGGCGCCCAGCGCGACGGCCGCGGCGGGCCGGGCGGCGGCGCCGGCGGCCAGGGCCCGCCGCAAATGCGTCTCGACCCGGGCCCTGAGTTCGTGCACGGAGAACGGCTTGACCATATAATCGTCGGCGCCGAGCTTGAAGCCCAGGACCCGGTCGGTCTCGGCGTGCCGGGCGCTGACGAGCACGACCGGCACGCAGCTTTCGCGGCGCAGCAGGCGCAGGCAGTCGAAGCCGTCCATGCCCGGCAGCTTGATGTCGAGCACGACCAGGTCGGGCTTATCCCGGCGCAGCAAGGCCAGGGCGTCCTCGGCGCTGGCGGCGCAGACGACGCGATAGCCCTCGCTCTCCAGGCACATGCGGATCAACCGGACCATGCCGGGGGCGTCGTCGACGACGAGTATCTTGCCTTTGATGCCGGATATCTTAGAAGCTTGGCCGTCACATGTCCACATACTATTGGACGGCAGAATGACGGTCTCTTGACCGCGGGGCGCGGGCGAATATAGACTGCCAGCGCCATGACGGGAACCGAACCCTTCAAGGGAATCTGCGCCCTGCTGCACTCCGCCAAGGGGGTGGATTTCGCGAATTATCGCCAGGCCACCGTCCGCCGCCGCATCCAGCGCCGGGCCGCGCTGCGCGGCGCGCCGGACGCGCGCCGATATCTCGAGCTGCTCCGGGCCGATCCCGCCGAAGCGGAGGCCCTCTACGACGACATCCTGGTCCACTACACCAGTTTTTTCCGGGAGCCCCGGACCTTCTCCGCGCTCAAGGCCAGGATTTACCCGCGCATACTCGCCGACCGGCCGGCCGACGAGCCCATACGCATCTGGGTCCCGGGCTGCGCCACCGGAGAGGAGGCCTACTCCCACGCCATCAACCTCATCGAGCACCTGGGCCCGGCCTGCCGGCACACGCGCATGCAGCTATTCGCCACCGACCTCAGCCACGGCATCCTGCAAAAGGCGCGTTCCGGCCTTTTCCCGCGGCGCATCGAGCGCGACGTCTCTCCGGAGCGCCTGCGCCGCTTCTTCATACGGGTTTCGGACGGCTATCGGATAGCCAAGGCGGTGCGCGATCTTTGCATATTCGCCCGGCAAGACGTCGCCAAGGACCCCCCGTTCTCCAACATGGACTTCATCAGCTGCAGGAACGTTCTGATGTATCTCGGCCCGGCCTTAAAAAGGAAGGTCCTGCCCCTGTTCCACTACGCCCTCAAGCCGCGAGGCCTGCTCATGCTGGGACGCTGCGACGCGCTCGGCGACGAGTCCCTGGAGCGATTCTCCCTCTGCGACCGGACCGCCAACGTCTACTCCAAGACCCCCGGCCCCATGGAGCTGCCACCGGATTTCAGCCTCGCTCCCCGCGCTTTCGCGGCGCCGCCCGCGGCCGAGCGGCGCCGGGCCCCGGCCTTGGACGCGGTCCGGCCGGACCACGAGCCGGAAGTCCACCGCATACTGCTGGAGCGCTTCACGCCCTCCGGCGTCGTGGTGGACGATTCCCTTAATATCCTCCTGACGCACGGCCACACCCGGCCCTTCCTGGAGCTGCCCCAAGGCTGCGCCAGCGTGAATCTCCTGCGCATGATCCGCCAGGACCTCGCCGTGCCGCTGCGCATATTGCTGCAGCGCGCCAAGCGCGAGAACGCCGCCGTCGCCAGGACGGTGGCGGTCGGCCAGGCCAAGTCCGAGACGGATATCCGGCTCGACGTCGTGCCCTTCCGCGCTCCGTCAGACCGCCGACGCTGCCATTTGATCCTCTTCCAGACCCTGGCCCAGCTGCCGGCCGGCGGCGCCGCGCGTCCGGGCGCGCGCCAGCAGCGCAAGCTGGCCCAGCTCCAGGAGGAGCTCTGCGCGACCAAATCCTACCTGTTCTCGCTGACGCAGGAGCAGGAGGATTCGAGCCGGCAGATACAATCCGCCCACGAGGAAATCGTCTCCAACAACGAGGAGCTCCAGAGCATGAACGAGGAGCTCGCCACGGCGAAAGAGGAGCTGCAGTCCGCCAACGAGGAGCTGGTCAAGGTCAACGCCGAGCTGCGCCGGCGCAACGACGAGCTCAACGCGACCAACACCGACCTTTCCAACGTGCTCTCCAGCTCGCAAATACCCATCGTCCTGCTCGACGGGAGCCTGCGCATCCGGCGCTTCACGCCGCCCGCGGAGAAGGCCCTGCGGCTGCGCCCGGGACAAGTGGGGAAGTCCATCCTCGGCCTGGACCTGGCCGTGGACGCCTCCAAGCTCAAGGCGCCCCTGCGCCAGGTCGTCGACCGGGGGCAGCCCCGCGAGCTCGAGCTGCGCGACCGCCAGGGACGCTGGTATTCGGTCTGGATCCGCCCCTATCGCTGCGGATCGGCGCGCGCGATCAAGGGGGCCATACTTTCCCTGCTGGACATGACCGACAAGCGCCAAACCCACCTCGCGCTGAAGGATTCCCGGGACTGCGCCGAAACCATCATCGACACGGTCAAGGAGTCCTTGCTCATCCTCGACTCCCGGCTCAAGGTGCGCAAGGCCAACCGCGTCTTCTACGAAACCTTCCGCGAGCGCGAACCGGCGCTCGCGGGCCGCTCGATTTTCGACCTCGGCGGCGGGATTTGGAACCTGCCCGGCCTCAAGCAGCGCCTGGCCGCCGCGGCGATCCGCAGCGCGCCGTTCACGGATTGGGAAACGCAGGTCGCCGTGCCCGGGCTGGGGCGGCGCAGCCTGGCGATCAGCGCCCGCATCCTGCCGCACCGCGGCCACGGAGGAAAAAACCGCGAGATCCTGCTGTTGATCGAGGATATCAGCGTGCGCAAGGAAGCCGCCGAGGCCGAGGCTCTGCGGCGCAACGAAGCCCGCCAGCGGGACTTTGTGGCGACGGTGTCGCACGAGCTCATGACCCCGATAACGGCGATCAAGGGCTACTCGGAATCGCTCATGCTGGGCGCCCTGGAACCCGCGCAGAAACGCGTGAGGTTCCTGCAGATCATCGAGAGGAACGCCGACCGGCTGGCCCAACTCGTCGAGGACATACTCCAGCTCTCGGCCCTGGAGTCCCACGGCAAAAAGCCGCGCCCAGAGCCCGTGCCCCTACTGGCGGCCGCGCGCAAGCTGCTGCTTAACCTCTCTCCGCTGGCCCGCCAGCGCGGGGTGCGCCTGCGCGTGGATATCGCGCCGCGCTTGTGCGTGCTCATGGACCGCTCCGAGCTCGCCCGGGTGCTGCAAAACATCTGCGAGAACGCCGTCAAATACAGCCGGCGGCGCGGACGGGTCCGCGTCGAAGCCCGCGCGGAGGGCCGCCACGCGGTGGTCAGCGTCCGGGACACCGGCATCGGCGTGCCGGCCCAGGACCTCGACCGGATATTCGAGCGCTTCCACCGGGCCGAGAACGCCCGCGTCCACGGGGGACGCGGCTCGGGCCTGGGTCTGGCCATCGTCAAGTCCATCCTGGAGTCATACCGCTGCCGGATCTGGGTCGAGAGCGTGGAGCACCGCGGCACGGCGTTCCATTTCACGCTGCCGCTGGCTCCGGAAGCCGACAGCCGGCCCGAGCGCTGAACGGCGGCCGGGCGATCCGAAACAGAGCGGCGCGCCCCTCGGGCGCGCCGCCGATCCGCCGACCGCTGCTCGCGGAGGGGGAATCCCTGCCGACTATTCCTCGCCGCCGCTTCCCGCCCTAGCCTCCATGCCGGAATATTTAGCCGGATCGGACCGGAATTTTTCCATGCAATCGGCGCCGCAGAAATAGCGGCGGCGCCCGTCGTGCTCGAGGCTGTGGCGCGTCTTGCGCGGGTCAACCGACATCCCGCAGACCGGATCCTTCTCGCCTTTCTTCATTTCTTTTTTCATCTTCGAGTTTCCTCCCCTGCCCGGGTTTATTCGATCTGTATCTTGCGCGGCTTGGCCTCTTCCGCTTTGGGCATCTCGATGCAAAGCAGGCCGTTCTTCCAGGACGCCTTGACCCCTTCCGGCTTGATCTGCGCGGGCATGCTGAAGGCCCGGTAGAATTCACCCGAAGGCACCTCGGAGCGCAACCAGCCCTCGCCCTCGAAGTCTAGGCGAGTCTTGCCGCTCAAAACCAGGCCCTCGTCCTGTATCTCCAGCCGCACATCCTCTTTCTCCACCCCAGGCAGCGCGACGTAGACCGTGATGTCGGAGTCGGTCTCGCGAATGCTGACCGCGGGAGACCAGGCGCCCCCGACCTCCGGGCGCGCGTAGCGCCCCGGCAGGGACCGCCCGCTGAAGAAGTCTTCGAAAAGGCCGCTAATGCTGTCGCGCAAACCCAACATCTCCCGGAACGGATCGAGCGTCACCGACGCCTGCTGCCGGGGCATCTCCTTTGATTTTTGCATACAGGTCTCCTCCTTTTATTGGATGTCCACCCGGCGCACCTCGGTCGGCTTTGCCTTGGGCAGGTGGATCTCGAGCACACCGTCCCGACATGTCGCCCTAGTCTCGTCGGGCTTGACCGGCGCGGGCAGATTCAGCGAACGCGCGAACGAAGCGAAATAGCGTTCCCGTCCGCGGCCGCCATGCTTCCTAAGCTCCCTTTCTCCGCCTTGCTGCGCGCGGATGCGCAGCCACGCGCCGGCGACCTCGACTTGCAGGGCCTCCTTGGCGACACCGGGGACCTTGACGGACACGATGAATTCCTTGGGTGTATCCTGCAGGTCGAACTCCGGCGGCCAGGCCCCGAGCTCACGGACCGC
>JAQUMZ010000091.1 GCA_028717865.1 Elusimicrobiota bacterium
AGCCCCAGTTTCGCTCGCCCGGGAACTGGGCGACGGGCATGATCTCCACGGCGTTGACGCCCAACTCGGCGAGTTCGCCGAGCCTGGGGATGACGGCGTCAAACGTCCCCGGTCCGGTGAAAGTTCCCACGTGCAGCTCGTAGACGACCAGGTCCTCGAGCGCGCGCCCCCGCCAGCCGCCGTCGTTCCAACGAAAGGCGGCGTGGTCCACGATCTGCGCGGGGCCGTGCACCCCCTGCGGCTGCGCCAGCGAGGCGGGATCGGGCCGCGCGCGGCCGCCGTCGAGGATGTAGCGGTAGAGCGTTCCGGCCCCGGCCTCGGTCACGGCGGACCACCAGCCCGCCGGCTCCGGGCGCATGGCCAGCCGCCGCCGGCTTCCGGATTCCAGGCGCAGCGCGAGCTTCCGCTGCTCGGGCGCCCAGACGCGGAAGCGGCAGCGGCCGCCGCCCAGCGGGTGCGCGCCCGGCTCCGCGGCTGCGTTCGGCCGGGGCGCGCTCAAGGCTTCAGCTCCAGCAGCTGGGCCAGGCCCTTCAAGGGGATGATCGCCCATTGCGGGTGCTCTTCGAGTTCCACGCGCAATTCGGCGAGGGCGGCCTCCAGCAGCAGAACCCCCAGCAGCGCCTCCGTTTCGGCTCGGCTCCCGGGAAGGATGCGGCCCGGCCCGGCGGCGGCGAGATAGGATTTCAAGAACGAAGCCGACGTCCATTGCTGCCAGTATCTCGCCCAGGGCTCCAGGCGCGCCGAATCCTCGGCCCGGACGACCCCGACGCGGCCCAGCAGGACCGTGCAGGCCGCGCTGTCGAAGGAGCGCAGCATGCCGGCTACGTCGCGCAGGGGCGACTGCTTGATCCTGCGGTCCTGGAGCGATTGCGCCGCCGGACCCTCGAAATCGAAAATCTGGAAGTCGTTGCCCGTGTAGAGGACCTGCTTGAGATGATAATCTCCGTGGCAGCGGATCCTCTGGCCGGTGAGCTTGCGGCCGAGCAGGACGCGGGAGCGTTTCAATATCTCGCCCCCGGCGTTCAAGACCGCCTCGGCCAGCGGCCGGTGCGCCTCGGGGACGTCCTTGAGCCTGCGGCGCAGCAGGTAAAGGGCGTCGTTGGCCCGGTTGCGCAGGGATTGATATAGCGAGCGCTGGTGCAGCTCGGAAAAGCTCTCCGGCGCGAAGGCCTCCTCTTGGGCGTCGGACAGGGCCAGGTGGAACTCCGCCGTGCGCTGGCCCAGCAGCCGCGCGGTCTCCAGGTAGGCGCCGATGCCGTGCGCGGCGGGCGGCGGCTCCTGGTCCCACAGCTGCAGGAAGCCGGCCGCCGGCGGGGGCTGCGGCTTCGGGAACTCCGCCGCGGCCAGCAGCTCGTCGAAGTAGCGGCGCAGGTAGTCGAGCGTGTAGTGCCAGGCGTCGCCGCGGTTGGGCACGTAGCAGTGGAGCACGGCCAGGGTCCAGGACTCGCCCCGGCGCGGGAGGTAGGAGATGTCGCCGGCCAGGGCCGGGGAATAAGGGAAGCTCTTTTTCTCCGCGAGATAGCGGCTGATCTCCGCGTCCGGATTCTCCCCGGGATGCAGCCTGCGGAAGAGCTTGAGTATGAGCCTGTCTCCGAAGCGCACGGAGGTGTTGCGCTGCTCCGTCTTGGCCAGGGCGCCGGGAGGAGGGGCCTGCGCCCCGAGAGCGGCCGCCAGCCCCGGCGTCGCGGCCAGGCGGACGGCGCCCCAGCGCCCCGGGAGGCGGCGGCCCTCCCGGATGGAGGCCAGCAGGGCCGCGCAGAACGCGGGATCGGCGACGGCGTCGAACAAGACGCCCTCGACGCAGGCCTTGGCGCCTTTGCGGCGGACCTCGCAGAGGATGCTGAAAGGATGGTTCTGCCGGATATCTCCGGCCTGGTCCTCGGCGGCGAACGCGATGGGCAGCAGGTAGGTCTCGGGTTCGGCGTCGATATACTCCACCCGGACCAGGCAGATGCGGGCGCTGGATTTCTCTCCGTAGCCCAGGACGGCCTGATCCATAATGCGCACCGACTTGAGCTGATGGGCGCGGCCCTCGAACCAGTGCCGGGCGCGCAGGTAGGTCTTGAGCGCCTCCCTCAGCCCGCCCCCCGCCGGCTCCGCGAACAGCCGGTTCCAGCCGCCCGCGCATTCCAGCACCTGGACCTGCGCCGGCACGAGGGAAGTGTCGACCTCGGGGGCCGTGGGCTGCCGGATGCGGAACCAGTAGAAGGAATGGGGGCCGAGGGTGAGCATGTAGCGCTTGTCGGTCACGGGGGGGAACTCGAAGCGTCCGAACATCTCCACGAGGGCCAGGCCCTTGTAATTCGCGAGATCCAGCTCCGCGAGTTCGACGAATCGCGAGAGATTCGCCACGACCAGGATGCGCTCCTCGCCGTGCGAGCGCACGAAGCAGAGAATCTTGCGGTTCTCGCAGCCGACGAATTCCATGGCTCCGCTCCCGAAAGCCCGGTAGCGCTTGCGCAGATCGATGAGGCGCTTCATCCACCAAAACAGGGAGTGGGAATTGTTCTGCTGGACGTCCACGTTGACCGCCTCGTAATGGTATTCGGGATCGATGGTGATAGGCAGATAGAGGGTCTGGGGGTTGGCCCGGGAAAAGCCCGCGTTGCGGTCCGCGCTCCAGAGCATGGGGGTGCGCACGCCGTTGCGGTCGCCCAGGTGGATGTTGTCGCCCATGCCGATCTCGTCGCCGTAGTAGACGACCGGGGTGCCCGGCAGGGAGAACAGCAGCCCGTTCATGAGCTCGATCTTCTTGCGGTGGTTCCCCAGCAGGGGGGCCAATCGGCGGCGGATGCCCAGGTTGAGGCGCGCCCGGGGGTCGCGGGCGTAGGATTGGTACATGTAGTCCCGCTCCTCGTCGCTGACCATCTCCAGGGTGAGCTCGTCGTGGTTGCGCAGGAAGATCGCCCATTGCCCCCGCGACGAGACATCGGGCGTTTGCTGGAGGATATCGATGATGGGGAAGCAGTCCTCCATGCGCAGGGCCATGAACAGCCGGGGCATGAGGGGGAAATGGAAGGCCATGTGGCATTCGTCGCCCGCCCCGAAATAGGCGGAGGCATCCTCGGGCCACTGGTTGGCCTCGCCCAGCAGGATGCGGTCCTTGAACTTGCGGTCCACGCGGCGCCGCAGCTCCTTGAGGAATGCGTGCGTCTCGGGAAGGTTCTCGCAATTGGTGCCCTCGCGCTCGAACAGATAGGGCGCGGCGTCGAGCCTCAGGCCGTCGACCCCCAGTCCGAGCCAGAAGTCCACGACCTTGAACATGTAGGCGCGGACCTCGGGGTTGTCGAAGTTCAGGTCCGGCTGGTGGGAGTAGAACCGGTGCCAGTAATAGGCCTTCGCCGCCGGATCCCAGGTCCAATTCGAGGTCTCGAAATCCTTGAATATGATCCGGGCGTCCGCGTATTTCTGCGGCGTGTCGCTCCAGACGTAGAAATCCCGCGCCGGGCTGCCGGCCGGAGCCCGGCGCGCCTTTTGGAACAGCTCGTGCTGGTCGGAAGTGTGGTTGAGCACGAGCTCGGTTATGACCCGCAGGCCCCGGCGCTTGGCCTCGCGCAGGAAGCTCTTGAAGTCGGCCAGGGTCCCGTAATCGGGGTGGACGGAGAAGTAGTCCGCGATGTCGTAGCCGTCGTCGCGCAGCGGGGAGGGGTAGAAGGGCAGCAGCCAGAGCGCCGTCATCCCGAGGTCCTGCAGGTAATCGAGCTTTTGGGTCAGGCCGGCGAAATCGCCGATGCCGTCGTCGTTGCCGTCGAAGAACGCGCGGACGTGCAGTTCGTAGATTACGGCGTCCTTATGCCAGCCGCTGGGGGTGTTCATCGCAATGGAAACGATCGTAGCAATTTCATCCCTGATGCCGGGTTGGAACGATCCGATATGGAACAACTCTTCTGCGCGTTTTGCGAGAGCCGTGGAGGAGTTCCCCCAGCATTTCTTGGTATCATTGACAGCGTCATGCCCGCCTCCACGCTAGGCTTCGCCGCGGTCCGGCGGCTCATCGATCTCGACCCCGCCCAGGCCGGCCGGTTCTTGCAGGAGTTCGAGGCCGGCCGGGCCGCCGCGGTCCTCGGCCAGCTGCCCGCCGCGGACGTCGCGGCGGCCATGCCGCACCTGCATCCGGTTTTCGCTGCCGCCGTCCTGGCGCGGCTGGCCCCGGCGGCCGCGGGCGAGGTCCTGCGCCGGGTCGCGCCCCGGGCCGCCGCCGACGCCTTCCAGGCCATGGGCCAGGCCGAGCGCCTGGCCGTGCTGGAGGCTCTGCCCACCGAGCGCAAGCGCAGCCTGCAGGACATGCTGGCCTATCCCCAGGACAGCGCGGGCCGGCTCATGAGCCAGGATTTCACGGCCTTCTCCAAGGACTCGCGGGTGCGCGAGGCGGTCGAGAAGCTCCGGCAGATGGCGCACAACCAGCCGGCGCCGACTTATGCCTACGTGGTCGGTCCCGAGAATACCCTGGTGGGCGTGCTCAACATGCGCGATCTGCTGCTGGCCGACCCCGGCGCGAGCCTCGAGTCGGTCATGCGCCGCAGCGTGCTGGCCGTTTCCCCTTTCCTGGAACGCGAGGAACTCGTCCGCCTGACTTCCGAGAAGCGCTATCTGGCCCTGCCCGTGGTCGACGCCCAGCGGCGCCTGCTGGGCGTCGTGGCGGGCGAGCGGCTCCTGGACTCCGCCCGGCGGGAGGCGGCGCAGGACCTGCAGATCCTCTTCGGCGGCGGAGCCGACGAGCAGGTCTTGTCGCCCGTGGCCTTGAAGGTCTCGCGGCGCATGCCGTGGCTGCAGGCCAACCTCGCGACGGCGTTCTTGGCCGCCGGGGTGGTTTCGCTGTTCGAGGGCCTCATCTCCAAATTCGCGATCCTGGCGGTCTTTCTTCCCGTCGTCGCCGGCCAGGGCGGCAACGCCGGGTTCCAGAGCCTTTCCGTGATCCTCAGGGGCCTGGTCATGCGGGAGATCCTGCCCCAGGACGCCGCCCGCGTCGTGGGGCGGGAGATGCTCGCGGGCCTGGCCAACGGGATATTGACCGGCCTGGTCGCGGCCGCGGCGGCCTGGCTCTGGAAAGGCGACGCCATGCTGGGCGTGGTGGTGGCCTTGGCCATGATCGTCAACCTCGTGGCCGCGGGCGCGGCCGGGGCCGCGATTCCCCTGGCCATGAAGCGGCTGGGCTACGACCCCGCCCAGTCCTCGGGCATACTCCTGACCACGGTTACGGACGTGGTGGGTTTCTTTTCCTTCTTGGGTTTCGCCAGCCTGTTCTCTTCCAAGCTGATGTAGCCGTCCGGCGGCGCTTGGCTGTTGCGGCCCATGGTATCATTGTCGCGTGCCGCGCGCGCTGGAGCGTTTTCGGCGGATAGTTCCCTTTCTCGGCCTCGTCTTCTTGGGGGCCGCGCTCTGGTTTTTGCACCGGTTCCTGGCGGCTCACCACCCGGGGGACTTGTGGCGGGAACTGCGGGCGATCCCGGCGGCGCGGCTGGCCGCCGCGGCCGCGCTCGCGGCCCTGAGCTACGCGATCCTCACCTTATACGACCTGCTGGCCCTGGCCTACGTGGGCCGGCGCCTGCCCTACCGCGCCGTGGCCATGACGTCGTTCGTGAGCTACGCCTTCAGCCATAACATCGGCTTGTCGCTGCTTTCGGGCGGCTCGATCCGGATGCGCCTCTATTCGGCCCGCGGGCTCGACGCGCTGGAGATCGCCCGGATGTCGGCGTTCGTCGCGGCCATGTTCTGGTCCGGGTACCTTCTGCTGGCGGGGTGGACGTGGCGGCCGGCGGGCGCCGTTCTGCTGGCTATCGTGGCGGCCTTCCTGGCCGCGGCCGGGCTGCGCCGCAGGCCGTTTCGCCTGGGGGATTGGGAATTGCCCATGCCCGCCGCGAGCCTGGCTTGGCGCATGGTGGCCGTCTCGGTCCTGGACTGGTGCGCCGCCGCCGCGGTACTTTACGCCTTGATCCCGCCGCGGCCCCAGCTGACGTTCGGGGTCTTTTTGTCCGCGTTCCTGCTCTCCCAACTGGCCGGATTGCTCAGCCAGGTCCCGGGCGGGGTGGGGGTCTTCGAGGCGGGCATGCTCCTGACCCTGGGCCCCTTCCTCCCGCCCGCGCAGGCGGCGTCGATCCTGATCGCTTACCGGCTCGTTTATTATCTGCTCCCTTTCCTGCTCGCGGTCGTACTTCTGGGCGGCTACGAGGCCTTCGCGCGCCGGAAGCGGGCGTTCCAGGCGCTCGGCTGGCTGGGGCGGGTCGTTCCCGCCGTGGCCGCCTTGGCCGTGTTCCTGGCGGGTTCGGGCATGCTGTTTTCCGGGGCCGTGCCGTCCAATCCGGAGCGCCTGGCCTGGCTGGGCCGGGTCCTGCCGCTCGGAATAATAGAGTTTTCGCATCTCGCCGCGAGCGTGATCGGAGCCGTCCTTCTGATCCTGGCCCACGGATTGTGGCGCCGGGTGTCCTCGGCGCACGCCCTGGCCTGCCTGCTGCTGCTCGCGGGGGCGGGCGCCTCCATTCTCAAGGGCTCGCACTGGGGGCAGGCCTGCGTCCTGGCGGCGGTTTTCGGCCTGCTCTACGCCAGCCGGCGGGAATTCTTCCGGCAGGCGGCTTTGACCCGGGAGCCTTTCTCCGCGGAGTGGCTGTTCATGATCGCCGCGGTCCTGCTCTGCACCTTGTGGCTCGGGCTGTTCTCCTACAAGCACGTGGCCTACTCGAACGATCTGTGGTGGAAATTCAGCCTGCACGGGGGCGGCGCCCCGCGATTTTTGCGGGCCGGACTGGCGGCGGCGGTGACGCTGCTGCTTTTCGCCGCCGCCCGGCTGCTGCGCTGCGTGGCGCCCGAGGTGGCGCCCGCCGCGGGCGAGGAATTGGACCGCGTGGCGCCGCTCGTGGCCCGCTGCCCGCGGACCTGCGCCAACCTCGCGTTTCTGGGGGACAAGACCTTCCTTTGGAGCCGGGCCGGGGACGCCTTCCTCATGTACGCGGCCGCGGGGAGCACTTGGGTGGCGATGGGCGAGCCGGTGGGGCCGCCGGCGGCCTGGCCCGAGCTGGTTTGGAATTTCAAGGATCTTTGCGACCGGCATGGGGGCTACGCCGCCTTCTACCAGGTGGCGCCGGAGAGCCTGCACGTTTTCGCCGACGCGGGCTTGTCCTTCCTGAAGCTGGGCGAGGAGGCCGTCATAAACCTGGAGAGGTTTTCCCTGGAGGGCTCCGATTTCAATACTCTCCGCCATGCCGTCAACAAGCTGCAAAACGATGATTACCGGTTCGAGATCGTGGAGCCGCCGGCGGTCGCCGAGCTTCTGCCGCAGCTCCAGGCCGTTTCCGACGCCTGGCTGGCCGAGAAGAACACCCGCGAAAAACGCTTCTCCATCGGGAGATTCGACGCGGACTACCTGCGGCGCTTCCCCGCCGCCTTGGTCCGGCGCGGCGGGGCGGTCGTCGCCTTCGCCAATCTGTGGCTGGGCGGGGACAAGGAGGAGCTGTCCTTGGACCTGATGCGCCACGTCCCGGCGGCTCCGAACGGGATCATGGACTATCTATTCGCCCGGCTCATGTCCTGGGGCCGGGAGCAAGGCTGGCGGCGGTTCAACTTGGGGCTGGCGCCGCTGGCCGGGCTGGAGGCCAGGGAGTCTTCCCCGCTTTGGAACAAAGCCGGCGGGCTGCTGTTCCGTCATGGCGAGTATTTCTACAATTTTCAAGGCCTGCGTCAGTACAAGGAGAAATTCCAGCCGGAATGGCGGGCCAGGTATCTGGCTTCCTCCGGCGGCGTGGCCCTGCCCGCCGTCCTGCTCGACATCGCGTCCTTGGTGTCGGGCGGTTTGCGCGGGGTGCTGGCCAAATAGCCTCAGAATTCATATCTCAATCCCGCGAACGCGGCGCGCCCTGCCCGCGGATAGCCGTACGCCGTTTCGTAGTTCCGGTCGAAAACGTTGCGCACGCCCACGTCGGCCGAAAGGCCGGCGGCCGCGGCCCAGGTGAGCTTGACGTCCGTGGTCCAATAGTCGGCGAGGACTCCCCAGGCCAGGGTGTCGGGGTCCTGGTAATGCCGTCCGGAATACCAGCGGGCGTCGGCGCGCAGCGACAGCCGCCGGCCCAGACGTCCCAGGCCGCCGGCGTGGACCGCGTGGGCGGGCCGGTCGGGCAGGCGGGCGCTCGTGCGGTTCGGGGACAAGTCCCGCGCGTCGAGATAGGCGTAGCTGAAATCGATGGAGACCGGCTCCTCGCGCGGGGACTCGAGCCGGAGCTCTCCGCCCATATAGCGGGCCTTGCCCACGTTCTGGTTCTGCTGCTTGCCCGCGGCGGCCGGCCGGCTGACGATGAGGTCCGTCAGGTCCGAATAAAAGGCGGAGGCGTCCGCGGCCAGGCCTCCGGGCAGGTCCGACCGCGACGCGCCGAGCTCGTAGTTGACGGCCCGCTCCCGCCGTAGGTCGGGATTGGGGAGATTCCGGTCCAGGTAGCCCGAGAACAGCTCCTTGAGCGCCGGGAATCTGGTCTTGACCGCTGCGGCCAGGCGCAGCTTCGTGCCGTCGGGCAGGCCGTAACCGGCGGCCAGGCGGGGATCGAGCGCCGTTTGCGCGGGCCGCAAGGCGTTGCCGGCGGCGTAACGGGGCCTTTGGATCTCGTAGCCGGCGCCCGCCGCCAGTTCCAGGCCGATCGCGGTCCGGAAGGAGTCCTCCAGCGCCAGCGAGTATGACTCCGCCTGGTAGCTCTCCCAGGCCGCGCCCGCGGTATCTTGTTCCCGGTGCGTGTCCGCCTTGTACTGGGCCAGGGCGGATAGGCGATGGCGTTCGGCGGGCGCGGCGTCTAGCCGCAGGGAGCCGCCCGCGCTGTAGTCGTCGTAGGTGCTGTGGAACGAGGAATTCTTCGTCTGGGCCGCGTAGGAGGCGTCGTCGTACGCGTCCAGGACGTTCA
>JAQUMZ010000092.1 GCA_028717865.1 Elusimicrobiota bacterium
TGGGCGCCATCTCCCACAAGATCGCGCCGGTCTTGCGGCGCAAGCAGGGGAGGCTGGGCCGATGAGGTTCGAGACCCGGACCGCGGCGCCGGCGCAAGTATTCGAGGAACTGCGCCGGCTCAAGGGCGAGGGCTACAACGTCCTCATTGACCTGACTGCGGTCGACTACTCGCAGTATGCCGGCGCAAAGCGCTCCGAGCCGGACCTGGAGGCCGGACTGCCGCTCGACTACTCGGTTTATGCGGCCGCGAATGATCGCATCGGCTGGGAGGAGAACTTCGCGGCGGGCCTGCCCCCCTCGCGGACCGCGCGCTTCGAACTCACCTACCGCTTGGCCAGTCTTGATGCCGCCGCCGGCCTGGAGACCAGGGATCGCATCGAGTTGCTGGTGCCCTATGACGAGGGCGCCGCGCTGCTCTCCGCGCGGTCTCTCTGGCCCAACGCGGACTGGCTGGAGCGCGAAGTCTGGGACATGTTCGGCGTCAAGTTCGAGGATCGTCCGGATATCAAACGGCTGCTCCTCTATGAAGAATTCGCGGGCCATCCCCTGCGCAAGGACTATCCCATCAAGAAGCGCCAGCCCTTGATCGGCCCCGAGTCCGGGGAACTGCCGGGCAGCCCCAGCTTCAACATCCTGCGCCAGGACATCCCCGTCGAATGACGCAGCAGAAGACCTTCTTCATGAACATGGGTCCGGCCCATCCGGCCATGCACGGCGTCATCAGACTGGTCCTGGAGCTCGACGGCGAGCTCATCGTCGGCACGGAGGTGGAGATCGGCTACCTGCACCGCGCCTTCGAGAAGCACTGCGAGACCCAGACCTGGAACAACGCCATCCCCTGGACGGACCGGCTCAACTACGTTTCCCCCTTCATCAACAACTGCGGCTACTGCGGCGCCGTGGAAAAGCTCGCGGGCGTGAGCATTCCGGAACGGGGCCAGCACCTGCGCGTCATCGTCTCTGAGATGTCTCGAATCACCGACCATCTGACCTGCATCGGCGCCAATGCCATGGAACTGGGCGCCTTCACCGTGTTCCTCTATCTCCTGGAGGCCCGCGAATACCTTTACCAACTGGCCGACGACATCTGCGGGGCGCGGGTCACCACGGACTACACCCGCATCGGAGGGGTCAAGGCTGACCTGCCCGAGGGCTTCGCGGAGAAGTTTCGGGCCGTCGCGCCCAAGGTCCGCAAGCTGGTGGCTGACTCCGAGGCGCTGCTCACCAAGAACCGGATATTCATCGACCGCGTCGACGGGGTGGGAGTCATCTCGAAGGAGGACGCCCTGGCCTACGGCATCACCGGACCTTTCCTGCGCTCCACCGGCATCCCTTACGACGTGCGCCGGGCCCATCCCTACCTGATCTACGACCGGCTCGACTTCAAGATACCCGTAGGCAGCCGCGGCGACAACCTCGACCGCTACCTCTGCCGGATCGCGGAGATCGAGCAGAGCCTGCGCATCATCGAGCAGTGCCTCAAGCAGCTTCCCGAGGGGCCGCACTCCTTGACCCCCTGGCAGATGAAGCAAGCCTTTGATTTCCAGGACATGGGCAAGGGCGGCGACACCGCGCCCTTGCCGAGATACTTGGCCAAATTCTGCCGGACCCTGGAAGGCTCGGGCCGCGACCGCATCGCCGGCGTGACCGTCCAGCAGCCGGCCCTGGTCATGCCCGCCAAAGCCGAGGTCTACGGCAACATCGAGGGCCTGATGAACCAGTTCGAGACCGTCATGTGGACCTGGGGCATCCGGATCCCAGCCGGGGCGGTCTATCACCCGGTGGAGGGAGGCAACGGGGAACTGGGCTTCCACGTCGTCTCCAACGGCTCCGACCGGCCATATCGCGTCCGCTGCCGCCCGCCGTGCCTCTTCATCATGGCGGCCCTGCCCAAGCTGCTCAACGGCGGCTACGTGGCGGACGTGGTCGCCACTTTCGGCTCGGTCAACATGATCGCCGGGGAACTCGACCGATGAGCCATTTCTCGGCGGAGCAGGAGCAGACGCTCATGGGCTGGGCCCGGCGATATCCTTACCGCATCATGGGCCTGCTGGAGGCGCTGCGCCAGGTTCAAGAATGGCGCCGCTGCGTCGGCGATCAGGACGAGGAATATTTGGCCAAGCTCTTCGACTATCCACGCAACCATGTCCATGAGTTAGTGACTTTCTTCCCCGGCTTGACGCTGCGGCCGACCGGGCGCTACCGCGTCGGCATCTGCCGGGGGCTCTCCTGTGCGCTGGCCGGCTCGGCGGCCATGTGCCGCTGCATGGAGAAGAGCCTGGGGATCAAGGCGGGAGAAACCACGCCGGACGGCAAGTTCAGCTTCGAAACCATGGAGTGCATCGGCGCCTGCGATCACGCGCCGGCGCTCATCGTCAACGACAAGCTCCAGGGCGCAGCTAGCGAACAATCGATCTCCGAGCTCTTGGAGAGACTGCCGTGACCAAGGTGCTGACCGAGCATTGGGACCAGCCCAGGCTCCATGAACTGGAGACCTACCGCCGCCTAGGCGGCTACGAGGCCCTCAAGAAGGTCCTGGGCATGGACCGCGCCCAGCTCATCGACGAGGCCAAGAAATCCAACCTGCGCGGCCTTGGCGGAGCGGGCTTCGCCACGAGCCTAAAATGGAGCACGGTCACCCCTGAAGAGAAGAACCCAGGGCCGCGCTACGTGGTGGTCAACTGCGACGAATCCGAGCCCGGCTGCTTTAAGGACCGGGTCCTGGCCACGCGCAACCCGCACCAGCTCATCGAAGGGTTGCTCATCGCGGCCTGCGCCATCGACGCCAAGCAGAATTTCATCTTCATCCGCGGTGAATATCAGATCCAATACGAGATCTTGGAAAAGGCCCTCGCCGAAGCCCGCGGCGCCGGCATCATCAAGCCTCCAGTGTCCATAGACCTCATGCGCGGCGCCGGGGCCTACATGTCCGGCCTCGACACCGCGCTGTTGGAGACCATGGAAGGCAAGAAAGCTTGGCCCCGCCAGCCGCCGCCCTTCCCGACAGCCTCCGGCCTTATGGGGCGGCCCACCGTGGTCAACAACGTGGAGACCCTCTGCATGGTGCCCTCCATCGTGCTCAGGGGCGGAGAATGGTTCGCCAAGCTGGGAACGGCCAAGTCCGGGGGCACTGCGCTGTTCAGCGTAAGCGGACACGTGGAGAAGCCGGGGGTCTATGAATTCGCGATGGGCACGCCCCTGCGCGAAATTCTTGCCGCGGCCGGTGGAGTCAAGGGCGGCCGCAAGCTTAAGGCGGTCATCCCGGGCGGAGTCTCCACCCCGGTCCTAACCGCCGATGAACTCGACACGCCCATGGACTGGGACGGCCCCCGCGCCCAGGGCTCCTTCCTCGGAGCCGGGGGCGTGATCGTGCTCGACGAGACCACGGACATGGTCATGGTGGCCCACAACATCGAACGCTTCCTGGCACACGAATCGTGCGGGCAGTGCACCCCATGCCGGCAGGGCAGCTACTGGTACGTGCGCATCCTGGAGCGCGCCCTGGACGGCGGCGGGGTGGCCGCGGACCTCGACACCCTGCGGCGCACGGGCGAGGACATGACCGGCAAGGTCATCTGCGCCCTGGGCGACACCGTCGGCCTGGTGACCCGAGCGATGATGAAGAAGTTCTCGAATGACTTCAAGGCCAAGTTCCACGGGGAGCCGCCCCATGGCTAAGACCATCAAGTTCACTCTCGACGGCCGCGTCATCGAGGCCCGCGAAGGCGAGACCGTGCTGCAGGCCGCCACCCGCCTGGGGTTGCTCATCCCGCACTACTGCTGGCACCCGGCCCTGGGAAATCCCGGCAACTGCCGCATGTGCAACGTGGAGGTCGAGGGCGCGCCCAAGGCCCTGGTCTCATGCAGGCTCTACCCCAAAGAAGGCATGGTGGCGCGCTCGGCGGCGCCCGCTCCCAGGCGCTGGCAATCGGCGGCCCTCGAGTTCCACCTGGTGGACCATCCCCTGGACTGTCCCGTCTGCGACCAGTCCGGAGAGTGCGGCTTGCAGGACTACTACATGAACAGCATCGGCCGCTACCGCAGTTCCATGCGCGACAACAAATGGCACATGGGCAAGCGCATGGTGCTGGGCCCGCACATCATGCTCGACCAGGAGCGCTGCATCATGTGCACCCGCTGCACCCGCTTCGTGGATCTTATCTCCAAGTCCCACGAGCTTGGCATCTTCGGCCGCGGCCACTCTCAGGTCATCGACCTCGTGCCCGGTCGCGTCCTGGATAACCCCTACTCCGGCTGCGTGGCCGACGTCTGCCCGGTCGGGGCGCTGACCGACCGCGACTTCCGCTTCCAGGTGCGCGTCTGGTACCTGGACTGGACGGATTCCATCTGTCCCGGCTGCAGCCGCGGCTGCAACATATCGGCTCATACCAGCACGCGGCGTCCGTGGCAGAACAAGGGCCTACGCCTAGCCCGCGTCAAGCCTCGCTACAAGCCCGAGGTCAACGGACACTGGATCTGCGATGAAGGCCGCTACGGCTTCCTGAACTACGACTCGGACCGCCTGGGCAAGGTCATGCGGCTCAAGCCATCGGCAGAAGAATTGTCCTGGGAGGCGGCCGCGGCCGAGGTCTCGTCCGCGCTGCGCCGCAAGCCGGCCGAAGGCTTGGCCGTCATGGCTTCGGGGAGGCTGTCCAACGAGGATTGGCAGGCATTCCAGAAGCTCTTCCTGGAAAAGCTGAATGTTCGGCGGTTTCTGTTCGCTCCGGAGCCGGACCAAGTGGGAGCCGAGGATGAGCTTCTGCGCAGGCGCGACAAGGCGCCAAACCTGGAGGGAGGCAAGGCCGTCGGTTTCGGGACGCGCATAGCGTCCATGAGTTGGGACTCCCTGGCCGCGGATATCGAGGCGGGAAAGGTCTGGGGCCTCTACGCGGTGGACCGCGACCCGGTCAAAGTCTGGGACCAGCGCGGCCACGAGCTGCTAGAGCGCCTGGATTTGCTCGTCTACCAGGGTCCGCGCAAAGGCTTGACCGGGGAGCTGGCCCACTACCGCCTGCCGGCGACGGATTGGCTGGAAGAAAAGGGCCATTTTACGAACTTTCAGGGGCTGGTCCAGCCTTACCGCCAGGCTCTCAAACCTCTGGGCGCGGCCAAGCCTGATTGGGCGATCTTCGAGGGCCTCGCGGCGAGGTTGTAGCCATGGCGATGCTGCCCTTCAGCGTGATCAGGCCTCGCCAAGGCTTCGTGGAGCGGACCTACCTCTGGGAAGCGCTTCACGGCCTGATCGTCACATTCCGGCATCTCTTCTTGAACCTGGGACGGCATCTGCTCAGGCTTCTGGGCGCGCGCGTCGCGCCCGGCGCGGTCACCATCCAGTATCCCGAGCAGCCCGCGGTCCTAGGGCGGCGCGCCCGCGCGCGCCATTTCCTGCTGCGACGGGCCGACGGCTTCCCCCGTTGCACCTCCTGCCTGCTCTGCGAGACCATTTGCCCCGCGAAATGCATCCATATAACCGCCGAGGAGAGCCCGGATGTCATGGTGGAGAAGCGCGCAAAAAGCTTCGACATCGACCTGGGCCTGTGCGTCTTCTGCGGGCATTGCGTCGAGGCTTGCCCTTGCGACGCCATCCACATGGACGTGGACCAAGTGGAATTGTCGTCCTATACGCGGTCCGGCATGATCTGGAGCCTGCCAGCCTTGATGCGGGGCAAACCCCAGGGCGGGGCCCCGTCCTGAATCAGCCGGCTCCCCCGACCGCCACCCAGGCATTCGCTGGCGTACTGCTCAACGAATCGGACGGCAGGCCGTCAACTCGGCCCAGGAAGCCGTCCGGCCGCCGTGGGCGCGCGCGAAGTCCTCGGCCGAGACTCGGTCCGAGAAGGCCGCATGCGACGGGATGCAACGATCCCAGGTCAAGGGCAGCGCGACGCCCGGCTCGACGCGCAGGGCGTCCGGCCGGTGGCACGGCCTCACGTCGGAGCCGACGACGTAGAAGGCCGCCTCCGCGCGAAGGCCGCGCCCCGTCGCATAATCGGTGACGCGCAGGTCCCGGACCCGGCCGGGGCGGGTCCTCGCGTAGCGGACGGCGCAGCCCGCGCAGCAGACGCTCCTCCAGCCCAGCCAGGCGACCCTCATCCGGACCGGCAGGCCGGGTCGGAACTCCCTGGCGCAGACCCAGCAGGCGCCGGCATCCCCGTGCTTGACGTAGAGGCCCGCTCCGGCCGCGGCCAGAGCCAGCGCGGCGAGGCCGGCGGCCCAGGGCGGTCGCTTCCCATGTCTCCACATCGGGCATTCTCCTCCCATGCTACAGGCGCCGGGCCGGATCCTCCACGCTCGCCGCTCCCCGTTGCATCTCCCAGCGCCACTTCCACACCGTGAAGATCGCGGGATAGACCAGCAGCTCCATGACGAAGGAGGTGAATATCCCCCCCACCATGGGCGCGGCGATGCGCTTCATAACGTCCGCCCCGGCCTCATAACTCGCGGCCCACATGATCGGCAGCAGCCCCATGAACAGGCAGAGCACGGTCATGACCTTGGGGCGCACCCGCTTGACCGCGCCATGCATGACGGCTGCTTCGAGGTCCGCCAGGGTGCTCATGCGTCCCTGGCGTATCCGCTCATCGTAGGCAAGGTCAAGGTACAGCAGCATGACGACCCCGGTCTCGGCGTCCACGCCGGCCAGGGCGATGAGGCCGACCCATACCGCGACGGACATATTGTAGCCGAGCAAATAAAGCAGCCAGACCGCGCCGACCAGCGAGAACGGAACGGCCAGGAAGACGATCCCGGTTTTTACCAGGGAACCGGTGTTGACGTAGAGGAGGACGAAGACGATGAGCACCGTAAGCGGTATCACCACGAAGAGGCGGCGCTTGGCGCGCTGCAGGTACTCGAACTCCCCGCTCCAGACCAGGGAGTAGCCGGGCGGCATGGGCGCCTCCTTGGCCACGAGGGCCTTGGCCTCGGCCACGTAGCCTCCGATGTCGCGGTTGGGCGCGAGGTCCACGAAAACCCAGCCGGTCAGCATGCCGCCCTCGTCCTTGATCATCGGAGGACCCGTGGACAACCTGATGTCGGCCAGCTGCGCCATGGGAACCTGGGCCCCGGCCTGCGTAGGCACCAGGACGCGGCTTAGCTTCTGGATATCGTCCCTCAGGGCCGGGAAGTAGCGGGCGTTAAGAGGGTAGCGCTCCCGCCCTTCCACCGTCGTCGTGATGTCCATGCCGCCTATGGCCGTCTCGATCACGTCCTCCACGTCGCCCACGGTCAGGCCGTAACGGGCGGCTTCCTCGCGGCGCACCTTGAAGTCGATGAAATAGCCTCCCGTGACGCGCTCGGCGAAGACGCTGCGCGTACCGGCCACGCGCGGCAGCAGGGCCTCGACGCGTTCGCCGATCCGCTGGACCTGGGGAAGGTTCGGCCCGAAGATCTTGATGCCGACAGGCGTGCGGATGCCCGTGGTGAGCATGTCGGTGCGGCTTTTGATGGGCATGGTCCAGGCGTTGGTCGTGCCGGGGAGTTGCACGGCCGAGTCCATGGCCGCGATTAGCTCATCCCAAGTCCGCGGCTTCATCTCTGGCCAGAGCCAGCCCAAGGGCTTCTCGAGCCAGCCGGGCGCGCGGCCGCTGTGCCAGCGCTCGTGCCGGATCGGCGGCCAGTTCTGCTGGGGCTTGAGCCTGATCACGGTCTCCACCATGGAGAGCGGGGCCGGGTCCGTGGCCGTGCGCGCCCGCCCGACCTTGCCGAACACGCTCATCGTCTCCGGAAAGGTCCGCAGGATGCGGTCCTGCGCCTGCAGCCAGGCCTTCGCGGGCTCGATGGCGATGCCGGGAAAAGTGGTGGGCATGTAGAGGATGTCGCCCTCGTTGAGGGGAGGCATGAACTCCGAACCCAGGCGGAAGTAGACGGGGATCGTCAGCGCGACGAGCAGCGCCGATAGCGCGACGGCCGCCTTGCGATGATCCAGCGCGTAACGCAGCGCGGGCTCGTAGACGCGGAACAGAGCCCGGCTCACCGGGTGCTCCGCCTCCGGGTAGATCCGGCCCGCCCAGAAGAAGTTGACGAACCGGGAGAGCCAGGCGGGCCTCAGCGTCAGCTCGCGCGCGGGCTTGAGGAGCGTCTGCATCAGGACCGGCACCACGGTCACGGCCAGGACGGCCGCGAAGAACATGGAGAATTTCTTGGTGAAGGCCAGCGGCTTGAAGAGCCGGCCTTCCTGCGCCTGCAAGGTGAAGATGGGCATGAAGCTCACGGCGATCACCAGCAGGGAGAAGAACACGGGCCGCCCCACCTCCTGCGTGGCCCGCAGGATCACCTCCGAGATGGGCCGCCGCCGGCCCCCTCTTTCCCACTCCTCCAGCCGCTTGTGGGCGTTCTCCACCATGATTACCGCGGCGTCGACCATGGCGCCGATGGCGATGGCGATGCCTCCCAGGGACATGATGTTGGCGCTCAGGCCCATGTGGAACATGGGTATGAAGGCCAATAGGACCGCGATGGGAAGCGACAGGATGGGCACCAGGGCGCTCCTGAAGTGCCAAAGGAACGCCAGGATCACGATGCTGACGATGACGAGCTCCTCGATCAGCTTGCGGCGCAGCGTCGCGATTGAACGTTCGATGAGACCGGAGCGGTCGTAGGTCGTCACCAGTTCGATACCGGGCGGCAGCGAGCCCTTCAACCCGGCCAGCTTCCTCTTGACGGCCTCTATGACGGCCAGGGCGTTCTCCCGGAACCGCAGCACCACGATGCCGCCCGCCGCCTCCCCCTCGCCGTCGAGCTCCGCGGCGCCCCGGCGCATCTCGGAGCCGTAATGGACCCGGCCCAGGTCCCGGATCCGGACGGGCGCCCCGTCGGGCCCCGTGCCG
>JAQUMZ010000093.1 GCA_028717865.1 Elusimicrobiota bacterium
GCCGCGGTTCTGTTCGACCTCCACGAGCCCGGCCTGGAGGCGGCCCAGGACATCGTGGAGGAATGGCGCGAGTTCCTGCGCGACGGCTTCGAGTACGCGGCCGTGGAAGTCCCGGCCGACGGGCCCTGGCTGGGGCCCCTTTACGACCTGCTTTCCACCAACGGCTTCTTCGCCGCCGGCTTCGTTCCTTACCGCTGCTCGGGCCGCCTGGGGTTCCGCTTCCAGGCCCTCGGCCCGACCCAGGTCGCTTTCGACAAGATCCAGATCGCCACGGAGCACGGCAAGAAACTGCTGCGCGCGGTGCGCAAGGATTGCGAGGATAACTGCCGGCTATGAGCTTCCCGAACGCGCGGGCCGTCTGCGGCGTCGCGGACCCTCACGTCTGGACGCCGGAGAAGTCCCGGCTAATGGTCGCGGCCTGCCGGGAATTGGCCGCCTTCCATGCCCGGCGCTCTCCCGAGCTGGCCGCGCTCTACCGCCGCCGCGGCTTCCGTCCCGACTCGATTCGCGGCGAGGCGGACCTGCGGCGCATTCCCATGCTTTGCGTCAGCGCCATGAAGAGCTTCTTGCTCACCTCCCTGCCCCGCCGCCGAGCCGTGCTGCGCTTGACCTCTTCGGGCACGCGCGGACAGAAGACGCAAATTTGGTTCGACCGGGCCAGCCTGGCCCGCTGCCAGGCCCAACTGGCGGGCCTTTGGAAGCAGGAGGGCCTGCTGTCGCGGCGTCCGACGAACTATCTCATGTTCGTATACGATCCCAAGGAGGCCAAGGACCTGGGCATCGCGTTCTCGGACACAAACCAGCAGCGTTTCGCCCCGGCCGCGCGGGTCTTCTACGCCGTGCGCAAGGGCGCCTCGGGGGGGTGGGAATTCCGCCGGGAGCAGGCCTTGGCCGCCCTGGAGTCGTTCGCGGCCGAGGGCCGGCCCGCGCGCCTTTTCGGCATCCCGAGCTTCATCCATGAGTTCGTAGAGTGGCTGCCGAGGGCCGTGCGCCTGCCGCCGGGCAGCTGGATGGTCACGGGCGGCGGCTGGAAGGCCGCGGAAGACAAGCAGGTGAGCCGCGAGGAGTTCCGCGCGCGCGCCGCGGCCCGGCTCGGCCTGGCGCCCGAGAACATCCGGGACGGCTACGGGATGGCCGAGCACTGCGCACCGTATCTCGAGTGCCGCCGGCATCGCTTCCACGTCCCGGCCTACAACCGCGTGTTCGCGCGCCATCCCGTCACCTTGGAGGCCCTGCCGCCGGGACGGCCGGGCCTGCTGGAGCTGGTCACGCCCTGGAACGCCATGATGCCGAACCTGGCCATACTCTCCACGGACCTGGGCCGCATCGAGGCCGGGCGCTGCCCCTGCGGCTACAATTCCCCGACCTTCACGTTGCTCGGGCGCGGCGGCTTGGCCAAGCACAAGGGCTGCGCCTTGCACGCCGCGGAGATCGTGCGTCGGCAACCATGAAAAACCAATACTGGTTCGGCGAATGGCGCGGCGGCCCCCTGACGGGCGCCGGCGCCCGGGAGCTTTGCCGCCGGGCCGCGCGGCTGCGCGGCCGCGCCGCGGACTATCCCCTGGACAAGGTACTGCGCCTGCTCGGGCGCATGCGGCGGTGCTGGGCCGATCCGGGGTACGGGCCGCGCCGCCGGGCCGAGCGCCTTCTGCCCGGGGTCACCGGATTTTCCCGGGCGATGGTGCGCCGCGGCCTGGAGGAGCTTTGCTGGACCTTCGATCCCGAGTTGCTGCGCCGCAAGCTCGATTCCGAGCTGCCCGGCCACGAGGGACTGGGCAGCCGGCGCTGGGAGCCGTTGGGCGCGGTTTTGCACGTTTTGGCGGGCAACGTGTTCGTGGGGGCGGCGGGTTCGCTCGTGGAGGGCCTGCTGACCCGCAACGTCAACATGCTGAAGATGTCCTCCTCGGAGGGCGTTTTCCTGCCGCTGCTGCTGTCGTCCTTGCGCGAGAACGACGACGACGGCGTCATCTCGCGCTGCCTGGCCGCCGTGGCTTTCTCCCAGAGCCAGGCCGACGTGATCGAGGCCTTCAAGCGCAACGCCGACGGCATCGTGGTCTGGGGCGGCGAGGGCGCCGTGCGCGGCTGGCGCGACGGTCTGCCCGCGCGCGCGCGCCTGATCGTGTTCGGGCCCAAGCTCAGCTTCGCGGTGGTAACCAGGCGTGCCCTGGCCGAGGCCTCCCCGGAACTGGTCGCCGACCGCCTGGCCCGGGAGGCGAGCATTTGGGACCAGAACGCCTGCACGGCGCCGCAGGCCTGCTACGTAGAGGGCCGGGCCGCGGCCCGGCGCTTGCTGGAGGCCCTGCCCGGAGCCTTCGCCCAGGCGGCCCGGGACCTGCCCCCCGGCGAGATCGAGACGGACGCCGCGGTGGAGATTCAGAAGCTGCGCGGCATCTTCGAGGTGGCCGAGGCCCGCGGCCGGGGCGCGGTGCGCATGTCCCCGCGCGGCCTGGATTGGACGGCGGTGCTGGACCCCGACTCGACGCTGTCGCCCTCGCCCTTGCACCGGACCCTGCGCATCATCCCCTTCGGCAAGATCGCCGAGGTCGCGGCCCGGGCCGCCGCCTTGCGCGGCTATGTGCAAAGCGTGGGCGTGGCCGCCGCCCCGGATGAGGGGGAGGGGGTCGCGGAATGCCTGGCCCAAGCCGGCGCCCTGCGCATTGTCGAGCTGGGCCGCATGGCCGAGGGGGAGATCGACGATCCCCACGACGGGGCCCGCGATCTGCCCCAATTCATGCGTCTGGTCCTGCGCCGGCTGCCCGGAAGGCGCGATTGGACCGCGGCGGAAAAGCTGCTCCCCGAGGCCCGCCGGCGCCTGATCGACGCGCGTCTGCGCCGGCTGATCGACGCCGCCCGGCAGGCCCCGTTCTACGCCCGGCGCCTCAAGGGGTTGCGGGTCGAGACCGTGGCGGACCTGCCTGAAATCCCCCCGTTGTCCCGGGAGGAGATGGAGCGCAACATGCCGCCCCGCGGCGAGGGCTTGCGCACGCTCGCCTGGAGCGGGGGTTACGTTTCCCGCAGCGGCGGCTCGACCGGGGAGCCAAAATTCTCCGTATACGACCGGCGCGATTGGGAGGCCATGATCGCCCACGGCGCCGAGGTCTTCCGCGCCTTGGGCCTCAAACCCTCCGATCGCCTGGGCAACTTTATGCTGGCCGGCGATCTTTACGGCAGCTTCGTTTCCTTCGACCACGTCAATCACCGCCTCGGGCTGGCCAGCTTCGGTTTCGCCGGCAACTCCAGCCCCGAGACCTTCGTGAAGGTCCGGCGGCAGTTCGGACTCAACGCCGTGGAGGGCATCCCGCCGCACCTGCTGCCCTTCCTGCGGCGGGCCAAGGCGCTCGACGGGCGTCTGCGCCTGCAGACCGTGGTCTACGCCGGCTCGCCCATGAGCGCCGCCGACCGGGACTGGCTGCGCCGCGAGCTGGGCGCGCGCCGGATAGCCTCGGTCATCGGCGCCAACGACGGCGGCCAGCTGGGCTATCAGTGCGCGCGCATGCGGGGCGCCCGCCACCACGCCGTGGACGACTTCAACTGGATCGAGATCGTGGACGAGCGCGGCCGCCCCGTGCCGGAGGGCCGGACCGGGCGCATACTCATTACCAGCCTGCTCAAGCTCGCCTATCCCCTGATCCGCTACGAGCTCGGCGACGCCGGGCGGCTCGTCCCGGGGACTTGCCCTTGCGGCCGGCCGGCCCGCGTCTTCGAGCTGCTGGGGCGCTGCGACGACGTCCTGGCGGTGGGCAACATGAACGTGCGGCACCGGGATTTCGCGGCCGCGCTCAAGAATTTCCCCGTCACGGCGGTCCAAATCGCGGCGCGCAGCTCCGCGGCGGGGGAGGCCTTGATCGTGCGCGCGGAGACTCCGGCCCGGCCGTCCGCGCAACTGCAGGCGAGGCTGCGGCGGGCCCTGCTGGACCAGGTCGCCAAACTGGGCCAGCGGCTGGCCGACGGCGGCCTGGCCGAGCTCGGCGTCGAGCTGCATCGGACCGGAGCCCTGCCCCGCAACCCGCGCACGGGCAAGCTCAAGAACGCGGTGGACGAACGCCGCTGAGGCGTCCGATGCCCATGGCCAGCCCGCCGCGCCTTCCGGTCGTGCTGCGCAACCGGAATCTCTTCCTCATCTGGTCCGGCCAGGTCCTGAGCCAGACCGGGACGCGGATGTATCAGATCGCCCTGGCCTGGTGGATCGTGACTTCCGGGGGCGGCGGCAAGGAGGTCGGGCTGTTCATGGTCGCCGGCGCGCTGCCCGCCCTGCTCTTCGTGCGCCTCATCGGCCGGACCGTGGACCGGCACTCCAGCCGCCGCGTGCTCGTCGCCTGCGATCTCGCCGCGGGCGCGGTCGCCGCCGCCGTCGCGCTGTTGTTCGCCTCCAGCCGGCTGGATCTCGTCGGCGCCTGCTGGGCGGGCTTCGGGCTCGCCTTGGCCCAGGCCTTTTTCGACCCGGCCCTCAACAAGGCGGTGGCGCAAGCCGCCGCCCCGGAGGATCTGGAGGCGGCGGTGGCTTTTCAATCCTCGACCCAGTCCCTGGCCAGCTTCGCCGGAGCCATGGCGGGGGCGCTGCTCATAGACCGCATCGGCATATTCGGCGTGATCGCGCTCAACGCCGCGAGCTTCCTGGCTTCGGCGGCGAGCAACGCCCTGCTGAGGCTGGCTCCCGCGGCGGGCTCGGGCGCGCGCGAGGGAACCTCCAGCTGGGAGGCGCTCGACGCGGCGCCCGGGCTCAAGCCCGTGCTTTTCGGCTTCGGCTGCGTCAATTTCTTCCTGACGCCCATCCTGGTCGTTCTGCCTCTCTACGTGAAGTCCACCTTGCGGGGCGGCGCTTCCCTGCTGGGCGGGCTCGAGGCCGGGATCTGGCTGGGCATACTGTGCGGGACCTTCGGCGCCCGCTGGCTGCCGGGCGGGGGCTCCCTGCGGGGGGTCCTGCGCCTGGGGGCGGGATGCATGCTCGTGCTGGGCGCCGCGCTGCTGGTGCCCGGCGTCGTCGTCCATGGGACGGTGTTTTTCCTGGCGCTGTTCTGCGCCGGCGGCGCGCTGGGCGGCAACAACGTCAAGTTTGTCACGTTTTTCCAGGCGCAGGTGCGCGCCGAGCACAAGGGGCGGTTTTTCGCCCTGCTGCAGGCGCTCTTGAGCTTCACGTTTCCCGCGGCGTTCTTTCTTTTCGGCCTGCTCGCCGAATGGCTGTCCCCGCCCCAGGTCTGCCTCATCCAGGCGCTGGGAGTGCTGGCTCTGGCCGGATATTTCCTGCGCTTGGCGCTGACGACGGAGGTGGAACCATGCCGGACCTGAATATTCGATGCCGCCGCGCGCGGCCCGACGACGCCTTCGCGCTCATGCGGCTCTACCAGGAATCGTTCCCCCGCATGAAACAGGACGCCTTGTTCCTGGACCTGGGACGATTGCGCGCCGAGATCGAGGCCCACGGCCGCTGGTGGTCCGTGGCCGATTCGGGCGAGGGGCTCCGAGCCCTGGTCGCGCTGCAATTGGACGACAAAAATCGCCTGGGGCGGATACGGCGGATGTACGCGGCCGCTCCCGAGGACAGCCGGCGCGGCCTGTTGTCGGCGGCGCTGGCCCTCTTGTTGGACGCCACCGGCGCGGCCGGCGCCGCCGACGTGGTTTACAGCACGACGCGCACCTTGACGCTCGAGCAGCAGGAAGTGACCTTGGAGCGGGGCTTCCACGTCTGCGGGGTTTTCCCCAACGCCGTTTACGCCGATCCCAAACGGCTCAACGGGCTGAGCGTCTGGCTGGCTCCCGAGGCGCTGGCGCGGCGGCGGCACAGCGACTTTTCGCTGCATCCGGTCGTGGAGCCGTTTTTCGAGATCGCGCGGCGGCAATGCGGCATGGAGAAGCTCGGCGCGGCCGCCGTGCCGGCTCTGCCCGCGGAGCGCGAGGCGCCGCCGCCCCTGGAGATGATCGCGGCCTCCCGTTTCGTGGCCGAGCGCTACCGCCAGGTCAAGTCCCGCAAGAACCTGTCGGTCAATTTCTTCCCGTTCGAGACGCCCAACATCCTCTTCACGAGCCCGGACGGCAAGGTGGAGGTCTTCGTGCGCCTGTCCCAGGAGATGCGTTTCGCCTCCATACTGGGTGAGCACCTGACCGCCTCGGTCGATCCGGTCGCGCTCTACCGCGACGTGGCCGCCCTGCTCTACGCCAACCGGGTCATCTACATCGAGGTCATCAACGACGCCGCGGACGTCCAGGGCATCGAGTGCATCCTGCGCGCCGGCTTCGTGCCGTGCGGCTACCTGCCTTGCCTCAAGCAAGCGGGGGACAAACGCCGGGATTACGTGGTCTTCGCCCGCTCCTACGAGTATTTCACCTACCCGCGCTTGAAAGTCAACTCGCTCTATCTCGACTACCTCCGGGAGTACTGCAAGGCCCGCGCCACCGTCCGCTAGCTGGCTTAACGGCGGTGACCAACCCGCCAAAGCCGTTAGCGAGGTTCGCGCCCGACCGGAGGGAGGGTGCGAACCCCGGCGCCGCCACTCCGGGCGGCGCCGTTCTGTTGGTGGGCCCCAGCGCCAATTGAATAATCCAGGCTAGATCGGGCCGAAGGCCCATCCCGCCTGGGCCATCTGGCGGGTCGGGCGTTTCCCGAAGGCCTCACGCCGCCTCGTCCGCGCGCTGCTAAACTGGCCATGATGCGCGTTCCCTTGCGCCGCCGCGGCTTGTCCGCCGCGCTGGCCGCCGTCGTATTCATTCTCGCGCCCGGCCCTCAAGCCTGGGCGCAGGCGGCTCGCGCCAGCGCTTCCGTCAAGGCGGCGGCCCGCTTCTGCGGCGTGCCCGTCTTGCCCGCGCTCGATTTCGCGCCGGGCCTGCCGGCCGGGCGGGCGGCGGACTTCCGGCTGCAGGCGGTCCCGGCCGTCCCCTCGGCGCCGCGGCTCTCCGGCCTCGCCGTCGCGGCGCCCTTGGCCCCGGCTCCAATCCGGGCGGCCGCGCGCCCCTCCGACGGCGCGCCCGCGTCCGCGGCGGGCCTCGAGACGGCCGGCGAAGGTTGTCTGGCGCTGCTGGCCGCCGGCGTCGGGAGCTTGCGCCGGGCGGACGCCCCGGCCGAGCAAGCCGCCCAACTGGGCCGGCTGTATGAGGGCGAGGCCGGCCGCCGGGACGCGGACGGCGTCCCGGTCGCCGAACGCGGCGCGGGCCCCGCGGCTCTGGCCGGGCCGCAAGAGGCGGTTTCGGCCTCGGCGCCGTCCGCGGCCTCGGCGCCGGTTCCCGCCGCCGATGATTTCAACCGGAAGGCCGTCGTCACGCTGTTCGTCACGCGGACCTTGTCCATAACCAGTTTCGTGCTGACCTCCATAGCCTATCCTTTCCTGGCCGCTCCCGTCGTGGGCTGGGCCCTTTACGGGACCCTGATGGCGCTGGGGCCGCTGGCCGCGATCGCCATGGGTCCGCTCAACGGCATCATCGCCGACACGCTCTCGGCGCGCAACGCCATGGCCATCAACGTGGCCCTGCGCGCCGCGCTCGCCCTGGTTTTGCCCGCCTGCTCGTGGTTCGGCGCGCTGAACTTCTGGACCCTGCTCGTCTCGTCGGTGGCCAACGGCTGGATACTTTCCTCCACCATGACCACGGACAACACCTATATCCGGCGCTTCGTCGGCTCCGGCCCGGGATCGCGCGCGCGGCTCGAAGCGGTCAACGCGCTGGCGTCGATTCATTACGTGGGCCTGCAGGTGCTGTTGGGTCTGATCATCGGCATCGGCTCCATCATAGATCAAATCAATCCCGTGGCCGCGTTTCTCGCCTCCGCCGCGGTGCACGGCCTCGTCGTGCTGCCCATCCTGTGGCTGGCCATGCCCAACATCCCACCTTCGGCGCGCCGGCGCCTGGGAAGCTGGGTCGCTCCGGCCCAGGGCTTCCTGCGGGCGTACTGGAAGGAACTGCTGCTTTTGGGCGCGGGGGTGGGAGCCTACGCCTGGCTCGGCTCGCCCCTGACCATAGCCGGCGCCCTTTTCTATTGGGTTCTGCGCACGAAGACGGTTCGCGACTTGCGCGCCGGTCTGCTGCGCGAGCCGGACCCGCGGGAAGCGCGCATCGCCGAGCGCCTGGCCGAACTGGAGTCGGGCGCGGGCGCCCCGGCCGAGATAGCCGCGCTCAAGTCCGAGGCCGAGCTTTACCGGCGCCGGCAGTTTCGGGGCTTGTTCTACCAGGCCGGCCAGGCCATATTGACCTTTCCTTTGCAGAACTTCGTCCTGCCTTTGATCGCCGCCACGCTCATGGGCGCCTCGGGCAAGGCGCTGCTGCTGGGCAAGCTGTTGGGGGCGGTATTCTTCGGCAATCTGATAGCCAACTCGTCCCAGGCGAAACTTCCCGGCCTCAAGATCCCCTTCGTCGGGCGGCTCGTCGCGGGCCAGCGTCTGGTCCAGGGCGGCGTCCTGGCCATGGCGGCGATATGGGTCTACACGAGCCTGTTCCCGGGCAGCATCCCGGCCGTTCTGGCGGCCGTAGCCGCTGCCGCGGGGCTTATGTGGCTCGCGGGACGCTTGTCGCAGCGGGGCTGGATCAAATTCCTCGGGGCGGGCCTGGCCGCGATCTGGCTGCCTTATCTGGTCTGGACGGGGGCTCTGACCTTCATGAGCGTGCCCACGGCGCTCTTTTTGTCCATGCTCGTCTACGGTATGTTTACGGGCCCCGCGTCGGTCTCTTTCTCGACCTACATACAGACGAGCACGCGCAACTCCGACCTCGGCAAGATATTCGGGGTGGGCAGCTCGTTCTTCAATACCTTCAATTCCCTGGGGTACGGTCTGTTGACCGCGGCCGCCGGCATGGTCAACCCGGTCTTCCCCGCGCTGCTGCTGCC
>JAQUMZ010000094.1 GCA_028717865.1 Elusimicrobiota bacterium
ACGGAGTCGACCTCGAGGTCAACCGGGGCGACTTTTGGGGGATACTCGGCTTCAATGGCTCGGGGAAGACGGCCCTGCTCAAGACCCTGCTGGGGCTTCTGCCCGTCCGTGGGGGGCGGCGCGCGATGCACGGCCGGCCGCGCTTCGGCTACGTCCCCCAGAAGGAAAGGCTCGACACCGCCTATCCCTTGACGGCCCGCGACGTGGCCGCGCTGGGCGCCTGCCGGAGCTTCGACCCGCTGGGCTGGCTGCCCGGCCGCCATGACGGCCTGGTGCGGCGCTCGCTCCAAGAAGCCGGCGTCTTGGAGCTCGAACGCAGGCCCTATCGCGAGCTTTCGGGCGGCCAGCGCCAGCGCGTGCTCATCGCGCGGGCGCTCGCGGCCGAACCGGACCTGCTCATGCTCGACGAGCCGCTGGCCGGTGTCGACATCGCCACCCAGCACGAGCTGCTGCGGCTGCTCAAACGACTGAAGGCCGAGCAGGACCTGACCGTGCTCATGGTCAGCCATCGGGTCTCGGCGGAGAAGGGGCTTTTCACCCACATCGCCTGGGTGGAGGACGGGCGGGTCGACTCCGGAACGGCGGGCGCGATGCTCTCCGGCGGACGCGTCGGCCAAGTCTTCAATTCGGAGCTATGAACCCCGGCCTTCTGCTCGACATCCTCAAGCCGGGTTTCCTCCTTCACCACGCGGTTTACGGCAGCCTCGTGGTCGGGCTGGTCTGCCCCCTCGTGGGGGTCTATCTGCTCCTGCGGCGGCTGGTCTTCTGGGGCGTGGCCCTGCCCCAGGTCGCGGCGGCCGGCATCTCCTTCGCCTTCCTGCTCCAAGGCCTCGGCCTGACCCTGCTCGCCGGCTCGGAGGCCGGGGAACGTCACCTGGCCATTCTCGGCTCGGTGCTCTTCACCGCCGCGGCCGTACTGGCCCTGGTGCTTCTGGAGCGCCGGGGCGGCCATCCCGAGGGCCGCCTGGGCGCGCTCTACGCCGGGGCGGCCGCCCTGGCCATCCTGTTCACGGCCGGCAACGCCCAGGGCGAGATCGAGATGCTGGGCCTGCTCAAGGGCGAGATCGTCGCGATATCGGAGGCGGATTTCCACGCCATGCTCGCCGTTTTCGGCCTCGTGGCGGCCGGCTTCATCGTCTTCCAGAGGGAGTTCCTCCTGGTCTCCTACGACCGGGACATGGCCGCGACCCTGGGCCGCCGCGTCCTGCTCTGGGACGCCTTGCTCTACGGGCTCATCGCCCTGACCATATCCCTGGGCGTGATGACGGTCGGGCCGCTCGTCATATTCGGCTTTCTGGTCCTGCCCCCCATGGCCGCCCTGCCCTGGGCCCGGGGCATGCTGTCGCTGTCGGGACTGGCCTGCGCGGTGGGCGCGCTCAGCGCCTTGGCGGGCTTCCTGGCCTCCTATGCCTACGACCTGCCTCTGGGCCCCGCGGCGGTATGCGCGGCGGCGGCCGCGCTGCTGGCCTCGGATATCCTGCGCCGGCTCGTCCGCGCGCGAATTCAACCGAATCCACGACCGGATCCTTGACATGGCCTCCGGTCGAAAATAAACTTTATGGGCAGACTATCCCAGGAGGGACCATGATCTCCATGCTTCTGTCGGCTTTCATGCTCCTGGCTCCCGTTCGAGCCCAGGACGCCGATCAAAACCAGACGCCGCCGACGCCCCCGCCGCCCGCGATCGAGGACTCGACGCCTCCGGCGGGCCCCCACGGGCGCGACCGTATCCGCGAACCGCGCCAGCGCCGCGGGCAAGACTTGAAGGCGCAGGAAGAGGCGCGAAAACGCCGCGAAGAGCGCCGGCGCAAACGGGACGAGCTGCGCAAGGAAAGGATCGAGCATATGCGCCGCTTGAAGGAAGCCGAACAGAAAGGGGAGAAGCCCCAGCCGCCGGCCCGTTAAAACCAAAGCCTCAAGCTGACGCCGAATCCGAGGCCGGCGCCTCGCCGGACGGCGCTTCCGGAGCCGCATCGAGCAGGCGGCGCAGGGTCTTGAGCAGGACCTCCGGCGGAAAGGGCTTTTCTATGAGCGCCGAGTCGCGGTTGAGCGAGGCCAGGCCGGAAAGCGCTCCGCCGGGATACCCGGACATGAACGCCACGCGCAGGCCCGGCCGGGCTTCTTTCATGCGGCCGGCCAGTTCCACGCCGTCGACGTCGGGAAGGACCAAGTCGGTAAGCAGAAGATCTATGCGTTCGCGGATGTTGCCGCAAAGGTCCAGGGCCTCCTCCGCGGAGCTGGCGGAAAAGACCCGGTAGCCTTTCTCGCGCAGGGCTTTCTTGATGATGCCCTTGAGCGCGTCGTTGTCCTCTACGACCATGATGGTCTCATGGCCCCCCTTGGCGCCCTTGCCGGCCACCCCGGGCAGCATGGCCTGCACGCCCCCCTCGGCCCGGGGCAGGCGTATGCGGAAAACCGAGCCCTTGCCCGGGGCGCTGCGCACGGAAATCGCGCCCTTGTACTGGCGCACGATGGCCCGCACGGTGGCCAGCCCCAACCCCGTGCCCCGTCCGGGATCCTTGGTCGTGAAGAAAGGCTCGAACAGGCGCGCCTGGGTCGGCGCGTCCATCCCGACGCCGGTGTCGCGCACCTCGACGACCACGTAGCGCCCCGGCGGCGAGGCCTCGCTGCCGCGGCTCTCGGAGACGCTGAGGTTCTTCGTGGCCAGGACCAGCTTGCCGCCCTTGGGCATGGCGTCGCGCGCGTTGACGGCCAGATTGAGCACCACCTGCTCCAGCTGCCCGCTGTCCATCATGACCGGCCAAAGCGAGGGGTGCAGCTCCAAGGCGATCTTGATATTCTCGCCCACGATGCGGCGCAGCATCTTGCCCATGGCCATGATGACGCTGTTGGGATCGATGACGCGCGGCTGCGCGCCCCGGTTGCGCCCCACGGCCATGAACTGCCGGGTCAGGGACGCCGCGACCTCGGAGGAGCGCTTGATCTCGAGCGCGCAAGAACGCAGGGGGTGTCCGGATTCCAGGCCCTCCAGCAGGAAATAATTATAGCCGACGATGGTGCCCAGGACGTTGTTGAAGTCGTGGGCCAGGCCCCCCGCCAGCAGGCCCACCGCCTCCATTTTCTGGGCTTGCTGGAACTGCGCCTCCAGCCGCGCCTTCTCATCCTCCGCCCGCTTGCGCTCCGAGACGTCGTGGGCCATGCCGATGTGGCAGGCGACGTTCCCGGAACCGTCGCGCACCGCGATGCTGCGGGCCCAGAGCCAGCGCAGCTGGCCGTCGGGGCGGGTTATGCGGTACTCGACCTCAACGGATTGGCCGCTTCCCTGCAGGTCCCGCGCGGCCCGGACGCGCTCGCGGTCCTCGGCCACGACCGCCTCCACGAGGTCGTCCGGG
Organism: Elusimicrobiota bacterium; assembly: GCA_028717865.1. GTDB lineage: Bacteria > Elusimicrobiota > Elusimicrobia > UBA1565 > UBA9628 > UBA9628. The sequence goes on from JAQUMZ010000094.1 coordinate 3,354, forward strand.
TTCTCATAGAGCGCCGCGCAAGGCCGCCCGAATATGCGCTCGTAGCTGGGGCTGACGTAGGAGACGCGCGAGCGTCCCGGATCGGATATCCAGAACACCGCGCCGATATTCTCCGCGATGAGCCGGAAACGCTCGTCGCTTTCGCGCCAGGCGATCTCGGCGCGCTTGCGCTGGCTGATGTCCTCGATCGTCCCGTGAACCTGCCCCACGCGGCCGTCCTCGTCGCGCAAGGTCTGTCCCCGCGCCACGATCCAGCGGGCCTGGCCGTCGCGGCGCGCCAGCTCGAGCTCCAGCTCGAAGGGCTCCCCGGTCTCCAGGATCCGGCGCAGGGTGGCGTCGAGCAGCGCCCAGCTCTCCCGGGCGAACAACCGCTCGTGCTCCCCGTAGCTGGGCGGCGGCAGGCCGCGATCCCGGCCCAAGATATCGAAAATCGTGTCCGACCAGCCGATCGCGTCGCTTTTTACGATCCAGCTCCAATTCCCTATATGCGGAAGCTGCTGGGCGTTGCGCAGGCGGGCCAGTTCCTCGCGCAGGCGCGCCGAGGCGCCCGCGTCAAAACCGGGACCTACGATTCGCGGCAGCCGGTCGAGCAGGGACATGCGCACGCGTCTAGGGCGCCACGGGGCTGGTCGGCAACGGCCGCAGCAGGGCGTCTATATCGCAAGCCCGCAAAGGCTTGAATAAAAGCGGCCCGAAACTTTCGTGGCGGACCATTTCCTCGTGGGGCACGGCGCAGGTCATGAGCGCGACGCAAACGTGGGGGTCGCGCTGCAGCATCGCCTTGACCACCTGGATGCCCTCCAGCCAGCGCTCCAGATCGATCCCGGTCAGGACGATCCGGAAGGAGCCGGCCGCGAAGCTGCGCAAGGCCTCCTCCGGGCCGGCCGCCGAGACCACGTCCCAGCCCTTGCCGGCGATGTACTGCGCCAGGAGCTTGCGGGCCACGGGATCGCGGTCCACGATCATGATGCGGTTGGGTCGTTTGTCCATAGGAAGACCCATGGTAGCGCGACAATGTCAAAGCAAAATCAAAATCGGTGCCGCCTTTCCGGATTTTCATGAATAACGGGGTCATTTTTCCAAAACGCCGCCGTCGAGGCCCTTCCAGAGGACGCGCAGGTCGTGGGTGGCGCAGGAGATGCAGGGATCGTAGTTGCGCACGGCCTGCTCGCAGAGCCGGGTCAGACGCTCCCGGCCCGCGCCCAGGTCCCGCTGAACCAGGGCGGCGAGATCGTCCTCCATGCGCCGCAGGTTAAGGGCCGTGGGCGGCACGATCTGGACCTCCAATATCCGGCCCGCGGCGTCGGTGCGGTAGCGGTGGTAAAGGATGCCGCGGGGCGCCTCGGTGCAGCCGTGGCCTTCCCCCGCGCGGGGCCGGACCGCGACGCCGGCGCGCGGCGGCGGACTCCAGGCGCGCGCGATGCGCGCGGCCTCCGCGCAGGCGAACAGCATCTCCGCGCACCTGACCGCGATGCTCTTGAAGGGGTTGCGCACCGGCGGCGCCAGGCCGACGCCGCGGCAGGCCCGCCGCACCGGCTCCGGCAGGAGGTCGAAATTATTGTTGAAGCGGGCCAGGGGGCCGACCAGGCAAGGACCGCGGCCGCGACGCGCGCCGCGCAGGGCGGTGCTGTAGCCGACCTGGAGCTCCTCGAACTCGCCGTTGAAGCCAGCCGGATCGATGTCCAGGCCCCGGTTGGAGACCAGGCGGCCCTCGTTTAAGGGATACTCCCGCCCATGGCGCAGCGAAACGAACTCGTAGTCAACCTCGAAATCGGGGAACTCCAGGCCGGCCGCCCAGCGCAGGGCGGCCAGGGCCGCGCCGCGCCCCCAGTCCAGCTCGCCGGCCAGCGCGCGCACCTGGTCCGCCTCGGGCAAACCGTGAAAGCCGCCGACGCGGACCGAAACGGGGTGGATCGCCCGGCCCCCCAGCAACGCCACGATCGCGTTGCCGAGCTTCTTGAGGCGCAGGCCCGAGACCACCAGCTCGCGGCGGTCGCGCGCCAGCTCGAAGGCGTCGCGCCGCCCCAGGAAATCCGGGGCGTGCAGCAGGAATACGTGCAAGGCGTGGGACTCGAGCCATTCGCCGCAATAAAGGAGGCGGCGCAGCTCGCGCAGTTCGGCGGGCAGCTCGACGCCGAAATCCGACTCCAGGGCGCGGGTCGCGCTCATCTGGTAGGCCACCGGGCATATGCCGCAGATGCGCGCCGTTATGTCGGGCACCTCCGCGAAGCCCTTGCCGCGCAAGAACGCCTCGAAGAGGCGGGGCGGCTCGAAAATGCCCAAATGAACCCGCGCCACGCGCCCGCCGCGCACCTCCACGAGTATGGAGCCTTCCCCCTCTACGCGGGCGAGCGGTTCGATCCGGATGGTGCGGGCCCTCATGAACGCTCCTGCGCCCGGCGGAACGCCGGAGCCCAGACGTTGAAGTTGCGGTAAAGCTCCCGCGTCGCCTCGGCGGATAGGCCCAGCCGCGCGAACTTCCGGGCCAGGGACGCCGCGTTGGGATCCTCCTGCGGACCGTAGCAGCCGTAGCAGCCGCGATCGCAGCGCGGGCACAAGGCGCCGCAGCCGTGCCGGGTCACGGGACCCAGGCAAGGCGTGCCGTGCGCTACCAGGACGCAAACGGCGCCCGCGCGCTTGCACTCCATGCACACCGAATGCCGGCGCACGGCGGGCGCGGCCCCCCGCAGGAAGGCGCGCACCGTCTCGACCAGCTGGGCCTTGCTGATCGGGCAGCCGCGCAGCTCGAAATCCACCCGGACGTGCTCGGAGATGGGCGTCGAAGTGGGCAGGATCGGCGCCCAATCCGGCCGGGGATAGACGACCCCCGCCATGCGCGCCGCGTCCCGAAAGTTGCGCAGGGCCTGGATGCCGCCCGCGGTGGCGCAAGCGCCGATGGCCACCAGGACGCGGCTGCGCGCCCGGACGTCCAGGACGCGCCGCGCGTCCTGGGGCGTGCCCACGCTGCCCTCCACCAAGGAGAGGTCGAAGCGTCCCCGCAGAGGCTTGCGCGTGGCCTCCGGGAAATAGGCGATATCGAGCCGCCGGCCCAGCTCCAGGAGCTCGTCCTCGGCGTCGAGAATGGAAAGCTGGCAGCCGTCGCAGGAGGAGAATTTCCAGACCCCGAGCCGCGGCCTCATAGCTCTTCCACCGCCAGCCAGGGGGCGATGCGGTCATAGGGGAATACCGGCCCGTCCTTGCAGATGAAGAAAGGACCCAGCTGGCAGTGCCCGCACTGCCCGATCGCGCATTTCATGTTGCGCTCCAGGGACAGGTGCAGCCGCATGCCGCCGCGGTCCAGGCCGAGGCGCTGCAGCTCCCGGACGCTGAATCGCATCATGATCTCGGGGCCGCATATCCACGCGTCCGTGCGGCCCGGCTCCGGCGCGACGCCGGCGAGCAGATCGGTCACCACGCCCACCCGCCCCCGCCAGCTCGGCTGCGCCCGGTCCACCGCGACCTCCACCGCCACGCCCGCCCGGCGCCAGGCCGCCAGCTCCCCGCGGAAGAGTATGTCCTGCGGCGCGCGGGCCCCGTAGAGCAGGCTGACCCGGCCGTAAAGCCGCCGCCGCGCCGCCACGGCGCGCAGGACCGGGCGCAGGGGCACCAGCCCCAGGCCCCCGGCCAGGACCAGGAGGTCTCGGCCCGCGGCCTGTTCCAGGGGCCAGGCGCTGCCGAACGGCCCGCGCAGGCCGACCCGTCCGCCCGGCCGCAGGCCCGCCAGCGCGGAGGTGACGGGGCCCACGGCGCGGATCGTATGCTGCAGGAGCCTGCCGTCCTGCGAGCCCCCGCTGATGGAAATGGGGACCTCCCCGACGCCCGGAAGGCCGAGCATGTTGAACTGGCCGGGCCGCCAAGACGGCGCCGCGGCGCCGCCCGGGGCGCGCAGCTCCAGCGTCACGGTATCGCGCGTTTCCCGGCGCCGGGCCCGCACCCGGTAAGACGCCGGGGCCAGCGGGTGCGCTTCAGGCGGCTGGGACCCGGTCGCCATAGATATCCATGAGCTGCAGGCGGGTCGCGTCCAGCCGGGCGGCCAGGACCGCGATGAAGCGCTTGAGTATCCGGTAGCCGAGCTCGGAATCCCGGTCCAGTTTACGGCGCAGGCAGGCCCCGTCGAAGGCGAGCGCGAGCGTCGGCTCGGCCGCGCGGGCGGAAAAGGCCCAGCGGTAGGGCTCCACGAGCCAGGACCAGCCCAGCGCCTCTCCGGGCCCGAGCGTCTGGATGAGGACCGGGCCCCGGCCGGGCATGAAGAGCTCGACGCGCACCAGGCCCCGGCGGATCAAGAAGAAGCGCGTCGCGCCGCCGCCCTGGCGCAGAAGGAATCTCCCGGTCTCGTAGCGGGCGTTGGCGGCGCAGCCGGCGAGCTGGCGCAGCTGCTCGCGCTTGAAATCCTTGCAGAAGGGATGTCCGGCCAGCATGGTCTCCAGGTCTTTTTTCACGCCGCGCCTCCGGGGCCGCCGCGCACGGCCGCGGCCTCCTCCGTTATGTCTATGCCGACCGGGCACCAGGTGATGCAGCGCCCGCAGCCGACGCAGCCGGAGCAGCCGAACTGCCCGTGCCAGGTGGCCAGCTTGTGCGTGCACCACTGCCGGTACTTGGCCCGGGTATCGGGGCGGATGCTGCCGCCGTGGATGTAGGAGAAATCCCCCGTGAAGCACGAGTCCCACGACCGCCGCCGCTCGGCCCTCTCGCCGGCGAGGTCTCCCCCCTCCCGGAAGTCGCAGCAGAAGCAGGTCGGGCAGACCAGGGTGCAGTTGGCGCAGGCCAGGCAGCGCCGCGCCGCGTCCCGCCAGCGCGGATGCTCGAGGTTGGCGCACAAGGCCTCGACGAGCCCATCCGTTTCCAGGGACTTGGGCATGCCGCGCGCGCAGCGCTCCACCCGAGCCGCGTCCCGCAGCGCGCGGCGCCGCGGCGCCGACCGCGGCGCCGCGGCGCGCAGCAGTTGCGCGCCGCGCGGACCGCCGACCTCGACCAGAAAATCCGAACCTCGCGCCGTGGCCCGCTCGGTCAGCGCCAGATCGAATCCCGGGCCGGCGCGGGGCCCCGCGCCCATGGAGGCGCAGAAGCAGTTGCCCCCGGGGCTGGTGCATTGCACCACGATGACGACGGCCCGCTCGCGCGCCGCCCGGTAATAAGGGTCGGCCCAGGTCCCCTGCGCGAAGACCTTGTCCTGCACGGCGATGGCGGCGGCGTCGCAGGCGCGCACGCCGAGAAAGGCGTAGTTCGGAGGCGGCGGGTGCCCCGCGGCAAACCGCCAGGCGCCGCCCGCGCGCCGTCCCTCCAGCAGACGCAGCTCCGGTGGATACAGTAATTTCTTCCAGGACTGCATCCCGGTCGCGCACCCGAAAAGCGCCCGATCGCGCCGGCGGACGAGCTCGTAGCGCCCGGGCTCCTGCCGGTCGCCTACGCCCTCGGGCAGGTCGGCGAGGGTACGTATCTCGCCCAGGAC
>JAQUMZ010000095.1 GCA_028717865.1 Elusimicrobiota bacterium
GAGGGCTTGGCCTTTCCCGGCAGGCGGCGCGGGCGCTCGGGTTTGGGTGCCGAGGGCGCCGCCGCCGTGGAGCAGTTGACGGGATAAAAAGGGTCGCCGCCGAACCGGGGCTCGACCCCGCCGGGACAGCGCGCCTTGGGCGCGGCCTGCGCCGCGGCCGCGAGCAGCAGGGCGGCCAGGCATGCCGGCAGGAAAGTCTTGTGACCCATGAAATTATTGCCGACGGAGGGAATCGAACCCACACGGCCTTGCGGCCAGCGGATTTTGAGTCCGCCGCGTCTGCCAATTCCGCCACGTCGGCGCGGGTATAATTCCAGCATTTTTTGCATCGCCGGCGAAACCCCGGGGGGGTGAAACCGGTATTGCGCATGTGTGTACGGAGACTTTTTCCGGGCGACGAGGACCGGTATCATAAGGAATCGGTCGCGACCATGAATATACGCAAGGCCGCCGGCTTGGCCGCGCTCGCTCTTGGCTTGGGCTCGCCGCCCGCCGCCTGGGCGGCGACCTGGCTGCCCGGGGGGGCGCAGTTCGAGGCGCCTCTAGCCGACCAGCGTTGGCCGGGGTTTTACGGCATAAGGGAAGGGGGGCTGGGCGCCGCGGGCCCCCGTAACCTGGCCCTGGCCGGGTTGGGGGGGCTCTTCAACGTCCTGGGAGGGGAACTGGGCGGGGGGGACTGGCGGTTCGGACTGCAGCCGGGCATCTTCACCCTCTGGGACATGGGAACGGAGTCCTGGGATTTCGTGAACGCGGATTTCCTAATGGCCCTGCCGTGGTCCTGGCGCCGGGGGCGCTTCTCGGCGCTCGCCCGGGTCTGCCACGTCAGCTCGCATCTTGGCGATGAATTCATCCTGCACAACGGCGTGGAGAGGCTCAACCTCAGCTACGAGGAGGTCGGCGCCTTGGCCGGCTGGACGCTGTTCGGCGTCTTGCGCCTCTACGGCGGCGGCGGCTACCTCTACCGGCGCTTCCCCATCGAGATGCGGCCCTGGCGCACGCAGGCCGGGCTCGATTACGCGCATGGATCGGCCTATTGGCGCGGTCGTCTGCGCCCGGTGGCGTCGGTGGACCTCCAGCAGCGCCAGGAGCACGGTTGGGGCCGGGTCTCCCTGTCCTTCCGGGGCGGGATTCAGCTGGAAAACCCCGCGCTGGCGGGCCGCCGCCTGCGCCTGCTGGCGGATTACTACCGGGGGCGCGATCCCAACGGCCAATTCTATACCCGGAGCGTAGAGCGCCTGGGCGCCGGGGTGTTCCTGGCTTTTTGAGCCGGCCTCAAGCCCGAAGCTTCTTGAGCAGCCAGGCCATATTGCGGCCGAGATCGCGCATCGTCTGCAGGCCCTCCGCGTCGCCCGCGGCCTCGCCTTTTTCCCGGCCGATGCCGATGTTCCAGTAGCTCGAGCCCACCACGAACATCTGGCTGATGGTGAAGAAGTGGTTGAGCGAGTCGAAGGCATGCATGGCGCCCGCCCGGCGCACGGCGGCGACGGCCGCGCCCGCCTTGCGCGCGAACATCGCGCCGTTGGCGCGGGCCGTCATGCCGGCCCGGCAGACCAGGGCCATGATCTCCGGGCTGGCGTCCGCGAAATACGTGGGCGAGGCCAGGATTATCCCGTCGGCCTTCAGCATCAGCTCGATCCACTCGTTGACCCGGTCGCCCTCGCGGGCGCAGCGCCGGTCCTTGCGCTCGAAGCATCGATAGCAGGCCCGGCAGCCGAAAACGGGCTGCCCGGCCAGCTCGACGAGCCGGGTGCGGATGCCCTCCTTTTCCAGCTCCGCGAACGCGGTCTTGACCAGCAGGGCGGTGTTGCCGTCGACTCGGGCGCTGCCGGAGAATGCGACGACGTTCAATTCGGATCCGGACATGGGCGGCCTCCTTCGTGATCGTGGCGATGATGCAGGTCCGGCCGGTGGGGATGGCTGTGGAGCAGCCCCTCGTGGCCGTGCGGATGGGAATGTTCCTCGGGCGCTTCTTCGCCGTGGTGGCGGTGGTGCTCGTCGTGCCGATGGAGGTGCTCGTGGAGCAGCGCCGCGTGGCGGTGCGAATGCTCGTGCCTTTCGGACACGATCAGCCAGGCCCCCGCCGCCATGAGGCCGGCCGCGGCGGCCAAGCCCCAGCCCAGCGGCTCGCGCAGCCAGGCGATGGAGGCGGCCAGCCCTATGAAGGGCGCGCAGGAGAAGATCGCGGCCGCGCGCCCCGCGCCCAGATGGCGCAGGGCCTGGATGTAGAATACGAGGCTGGCGCCGTAGCCGACGGCTCCGATCGCCAGGGCGCCGGCCGGCGCCGCGAGGCCGGGCGACGCCGCCTCGCCGCGGCAGGCCAGCAGGAGGGTGAGCGCGCCGCCGGCCAGGCTCTTGCCGCGGGCGATGGCCAGGGGGTCCTTGTGGGCGATCATCCGGGTCGCGTTGTTGTCGAGTCCCCAGGCCGCGCAGGCTCCGGTCAGCCATGCGGCGCAGCGCCAGCCGCCGAAAGCGGCGCCCGGCTCCCCGGGCCAGTACAGAACGGCGCCGCCCGCGGCCATCAGGCCCGCCGCGAGCCATACGCGGGGGCCCAGGGCTTCCCCGAAAAACAGCCAAGCCGCCAGGGCGGTCAGCGGGGCCTCGATATTCAGCCAGAGCGAGGCCCCGGCGGCCGTTCCGGCCTGGAGGCCGCGCAGGAACAGCGCGGGCGCGGCCGCGCCGCCGCAGAGCACCGCAACGGCCAGCCAGAGATAATCCCGGCCCGCCAGCGGCGCCTCGCCGCGGCCGCGGCGCGCGAGCGTCCAGACGGAAAGGGCGGCGCCGCCGCCGAGGTAGAGCAGTCCGGCCAGCATCAGGGGCGGCAGTTCCGCGCCCAGGAGCTTGCACGGGGGCACGCTCAGGCCGAAGAGGACCGCCGCGAGGAAGGCCGGCAATTCCGGGCGCCGCGGGCTTCTGGCTGCGAATGGCACGATGGCATCATACAAACCTCGGCGCCCGGCTTTCACGTATTTCCAAAACGGGGCGCCGGCTAATGTGGTAATCTTTGCGGATGCAGACCGGGCGCGCGCATGAGCTGCCCGTGCGGGTCACGTACGCCGACACCGACCGCATGGGCGTGGTTTATTACGCCAACTATTTCCGGTATTTCGAGCAGGGGCGTACGGAGCTGCTGCGCAGCCTGGGCGCGCGCTATCGCGACCTCGAGCTGCGCCGCAAGCTGTTCCTGCCCGTGGCCGAGGCGGCCTGCCGCTACGCCGCGCCCGCGCGCTACGACGAGCTGCTCACGGTGCGCTCTTGGGTCTGCCGCCTGGGCCGGGCGAGCCTGTCCTTCGCCTACGAGGTGCGCGCCGCGGAGCGCGGCGGGGCGCTGCTGGCGGCGGGGCGTACGCGCCACGCCGTGATCAACGAGCGGTGGAAGCCCGCGCCGCTGCCCGAGGACCTGCGCGCGTCCCTGGAGACTTTCGTCGGGCCCGAGGCTCAGGTATAGGGCGCGGCGGGGCGGCCGGCGGGCCCTGCGCCCAGGCGCGCCTCGCTGAGGTACCACTCCCAGCCCACCTTCAGCAGGGACTTGACGACGCAGGCGGCGGGGACGGCGAAGAGCAGGCCGACGAAGCCGAAGGCCTCTCCGCCGGCCATCAGGGCGAGCAGGAAAACCAGGGGATGCAGATGCACCGAGCGCCTCGCGATCACGGGCTGCAGCAGGGCCTCGTCGGCCAGGCGGATGCCGGCGAACAGCGCCACGACCTGGAGCCCGGCCCCGACGTGGCCCGTCTGGACGAAGGCCGCCCCGCCGCCCACTAGAGCGCCTACGATCGCGCCCAGGTAGGGCACGAAGCTGGATGCCCCCGCCAGCAGGGCTATGGCCAGGGCCCCGTTGACCCCGAGCAGCAGGAGTCCGGCGTAGGAGGCGGCCGCGATGGCCAAGGCCACGATGACTATGCCGCGCAGGTAATTGCCCAAGGCCGCGTCGATTTCTGAGAGGAGATGGAGCGCCGCTTCGACGAAGCGGCCGGGGCAGGCCTGGATGAGCGCCGCGACGAGTTGCCGGCCGTCGAGCAGCAGGAAGAAGGTGATGAACGGCACCAGGAAGAGCAGGGAGATCAGGGGAAACAGCCCCAGCAAGTAGGAGGGCAAAAGCCTCAATTGCTCCGCGGCCGAGGCCAAAGCCTGGGCGGACAGCTTCTCAAAAGGCAAGCCGCTGCGGGCCAGGCGCCGGGCGGCTCCGACGTGCAGGTCGGCGGCGAGCTGCTGGGCCTTGGCGAAGTACGCCGGCGTCAGGGACCGAAGGTGGGAGGCCTCCGCGGCGGCGAGCGGGAGCAGGTATTGGGCCAGCACGAAGGCCGCCGCGGCCGCCAGAAGATAAAAGCCCAGCACGACGTGAAAGCGCCGCGCGCCGCGGGCCTCCACCGCGTCTATTACGGGATTGACCACGTAGGCCACGCTGAAGGCCAGCAGGAACGGCAGCAGGGCCTGCCGCAGCAGGAAGGCGGCGTAAAGCGCCGCCGCCGCCAGCAGCGCGGCCGGCAGAAGCTGGGGTTTCGGGCGCCGGCGGCTCATGCGACGGGAGGCGGCGCGGCCGCCTGCGCGAGGCGGGAGTTGGCGTGGCGCAGGCGCGCGGAGAGCATCTGCGCCAGATGCGTCATGATGACCACGCCGATGCGCGGCCGGGCGCCGCGCAGGCTGTCGAGCTTGGAGCGGTAGAGCAGGTGCACGCGCGAGCGCTCCGTCGCCGTCGCCGTGGCGGTGCGCGGCAGCTGCTCCAGCAGCGCCATCTCGCCGAAGAAATCCCCCGGCTCGGCCGTGTAGAGCGTCCGGCGGCGGCCGTCCGGCTCGGACTTGGCCAAGTCGATCCGGCCCTGCTCCAGCAGGAACAAGGCCCGGCCGATGTCTCCCTCCGCGAAGAGTACCTCTCCCTCCTGGTAGCTCCGCGTGTGGATGCACTGGGCCAGCTGGCCGAGCTCTATGAAGGAAAGATCCTTGAACAATTCCTGGGATTTGAGAAACGCCCGCTTGCGCGACGTCGCGGGGTCGCTCCAGAGGCCCTTGAGCCAGCGCGAGAGGCCCATGCGTCAGCGCTTCTCGGTCAGGAAGCGGGTCAGGATCGCGACGAGGCCCTGGACGAACTGCATCCAGCCGGAATGGAGAGTCCTTTCGAAAGCGGCGACCTGGACGTCGACGCGGTAGGCCAGGACTTCCACGGCGCGGGCCGCCCGGCGCAGCTGCAGCAGGGTGACGACCGCGACCGCGACCAGCACGCTTATTTCCACGACGAGAACGGCGAGGCAGACCGCGATGAGAATTTCCATAGGTTCAGCAAATATATATTATAGTCTTGATGACGTCAACGCTTCCGAGGTCTTCAGCGCAGCCGGCGGCCGGCGCGGGCGGGCCGGATATCGGGGCCCTGATCTTGAATCCGGCGGCGCTGCTGCTGATATTCGCCCTGGATCGGGCTACGAAGCTTTGGGCCATTAACAGCCTCGCCCCGCGGGCCTGCATCCCGGTCCTGCCGTTCCTGCGCCTGACCTACGTGGAGAATACGGGCGCCGCGTTCGGCGTCGGCCGCGGCGGCAATCTGTTCTTCGTCTTCCTGACCGCGGCCTTGCTGGCCGCGCTCCTGGTTTGGCGCCGGAGCTGGCCCCGCGACGAATGGAGGCTGCGCTGGGGATTCCTGCTGGTCGCGGGGGGGGCTTTGGGCAACCTCTACGACCGCATAGCCTACCGCTTCGTGGTGGATTTTCTGGACCTGCGCGTATGGCCGGTGTTCAACGTGGCCGATTCCTGCGTGACCGTCGGGGCCTGCCTGCTGGCCTGGGGACTCTACCGCCTGGAAAAACGCAAACCGGCGCCTTGAGCGCCGGTTCGGCGGCCGCGGGACGGCTCAAGCGTCGTTCATCTTCTTCATGAAATAGCCCACGCCGAAGCCGACGAGGCCGAAGAGGATCGCGCCCGGCGGGCCGAGGAAGATGAAGCCCAGCAGCGCTCCGTATATGGCGGTCTTGGCCCCGGCGATAGGGGCGTTCCACTTGTTGGGATCGTTATTCGGTTTCGTTTTTCCCGTGGCGGCTCCCGTCGGGGGGGCGGTGAGCGACGGAGGTTTGGTTCCGACTTCGCTGGAGGGCTGTTCCCCGGAGGCCTTTTTGGTGGAACTCCCCGAACCTATCTGGTAAGCCGCGGGCTGGCCCCGGCCGCGGTCCTCGCCGACGGCGGCGGAGGCTTTGCTCGCGGCGCTCTCGGCGTTGGAGGTTTTATTGGCTTCCTGCCCCGCGGCCTCGGCCGACTTCAAGGCCTTGAAAGAATTCCCCGGGGGTTCCGGAGGCACCAGCGATCCCTTCGCGCCGGGGGCGGGTCGTTGGCCCGCAGGGGGAGCGCCAGGGTCGCCAGCAGCAGCAGGCTCAGCGTCGTTTTCATGTGACCTCGGGGAAGCGGGCCTCGCTTAGCATAGCTCCAAAATCGAGGATATGCAAGCTCCAGGTCCAGTTTAGCCTCCGGACCGGCGCCGCGCCAGCGGCGGAGGTCCCGGCCGGGGCTAGGCCCTTGGACCTATGCGGTCGAAAAGCCCCACCAGCTCGACGTGCGAGGTTTGCGGGAAAAGGTCCACGGGCTGGACCCGGCGCAGCGAGAAGCCCGCGGTCGAGAGGTAGCCGGCGTCGCGCGCGAAAGTCGCCGGGTTGCACGACACGTAGACCACGCGCTCGAAGGGCCGCGCGGTCAGGCCGCGCAGGACGGGGACGGTCAGGCCGGCGCGCGGGGGGTCCACCACGGCGGCCAGGGCGGAGCCCAGGCCGCGCTTGAGCAGGCGCGGCAGGACGGACTCCACCGTGCCGGCGGAGAAGCTCGCGTTGCGCACGCCGTTGCGTTGCGCGGATTTCCAGGCGTCGCGCACCGCTTCGCGGTTCTCCTCGATTCCGACCACCCGGCGCGCCGACTGGGCCAGCCACAAGGACAGCGTGCCCACGCCGCAATACAGGTCCAGGACGGCGTCGAAGGAGCGTCCGTCCTCCGTCAGCGCCGAGCGGGCGGCCTCGTAGAGTATCTCCGCGGCTTCCCGGTTGACCTGGAGGAAGGCCCCGGGCGAGACCAGGAACGAGAACCGTCCCAGCCGCTCCTCGAGCCGCTCGGCTCCCCACAGCTTGTTCCAGCGCGGCCCGAGGATGACCGAGGTCCTCATCGGCTGGACGTTCTGGTATAGCCCCACTATTTGCGGAAAGGCGGCGCGCAGGGCGGTCGTGAACTCCTCGCCGCGGGGCAGTTGGGGGCCGCGCGTGACCACGGCCGCGATGGCCTGTTCCCGGGAGTTCGTGCGCACGAGCAGGTGGCGCAGCCAGCCCCGGCCCGCGCGCTCGTCCCAGGGCTGCCAGCGCAGCGACGCCGCCAGTTCCTTGGCCTTGAGCACGATCCGCACCGAGAGTTCGGGCTGCACGGGGCAGGCCCGGAAGTCCACGATCCGGTGCGAGCCGGCCGCGTAGAAGCCGGCCGTGAGCCGGCCGCCGGCCTCGCCGAATGGCACCAGGACCTTGTTGCGATAGGCCCAGGGCCGCGGCGAGGCCAGGGTCTCGCGGATGGGCACGGCCTTGAGCTTGGCTATCCGTTCCACGCAGTCTCGCACGACCGCCGTCTTGTGCGCCAGCTGGGCCTCGTAGCGCAGGTGTTGCCAATCGCAGCCCCCGCACGTCGGCTCCGGACGTCCGGGCGCGAGGTGCAGGGGGCAGGGCGGGTCCACGCGGTCCGGGCCGGCCGTTAGCACGCGGCTCAGGCGCGCCCGGGCGAAGTGCGATTTGGCGGAGAAAACCCGCGCCTCGCACAGGTCGCCGGGCGCGCCGCCGGAAATAAAGATCACGCGCGCCGAGTCCTCGGCCTTGGCCACCGCCTCGCCCTCGGGGGCCATGCGCAGGACGCGGACCTTGAGGGTTTCCTCCATCAGCGCGCTCCCATGGTGGAACTATACAATAACGGAGGCGGGCGGCCCAAGCGGCCAGGAGGCTGGGAGCGGATTTCGCCGCCTGGGTCTTTCGGCCTTCCGGGCCTGGGCCTGTTGTCCCTGGCAAAAAATTGGAGACCCTGGTATCATCAATGTTATGAAAAGGCACATTTTCGTCCTCGGGTCGATTCTGACGGCGGCGGCCATGGCCGGCGCGTCCTGGGCCGGGCCCCTGGAGGACGCCAACGACAAATTGAAGCAGAACCCGATCAGGATGACGAAGCCCGCCGGGGCCGGCGCTCCGGCGAAGACGGCGAAATCCGCGCCGGCCGCCCCGGCGCAGGCTCCCGACAAGCTGCCGGTCTATCAGACCATCCCGGCGAACATCGCCTACGCCGGTCAGACCGTCACGCTCGGCGTCGGGCAGGTCCTGGCGCTGGCCGTGACTCCGGTGGAAGGCTACTCCAGCGTCTATCCTTCGTACGACGAGAGCATGCTGAGCTTCGTCTCCCAGCACCGGGAACCTTACACCAAGCTGGTCTACCATCTGGTGGCCATGAAGGCCGGCGAGACCGAGGTCTCGGTCCTCGCCTCCAATCCCGGCCGCGACGGCTACCCGGGCGAGACCACCGTGTTCAAATTCAAGGTGAACGTGCAGGCCGACCGGGTCGCCCCGTCGGCCTCGGCTCCGGCCCTGATCTCCCCGGCCGACGGCGGCAAGACCCTGGAAGTGCCCGCC
>JAQUMZ010000096.1 GCA_028717865.1 Elusimicrobiota bacterium
TGCGGAAGGCCGCCTGCGCGAACCTCTCCAGCCCCTCGGCCTGGGACTTGGCCAGGGGCCGGTTGTCCTTCATGAAGCCGCCCAGCGCCCCGGCCGGCGGGCCGAAGCGCCGCAGCAACTCCTGCGCCTGGGCCACCCCGCTCCAGCAGAGATGGTTGACCATCTTGCGGGCCAGGCGGGCCAGCAGGGCCTGGTCCGCGCGGCGCAGGAAATCCACGATGACGCGCCATTCGGGGTTCTTCGCCTCGCCAGCCGGCCGGCCGCCCTCCGCGGAACCGCGCTTCATGCCCGCACCCCCTTGCGCACGACTCCGCGCCCGGTCCGGCCGTCCACCTTGACGACCAGCGGCGAACCGAGCCGCACGTGGCGCACCAGCTCGGTCTGAGCCACCACGCGCTGGCGCTCCAGCCAGGCCCAGTCCACGGCGAAGCCGCCGTCGTGGCGCACGCAGAAATAGCCGACCCCGAAACTGGAAATATTGTGGAAGAAATGCGAGCCCTGGCTCAGGTCGACGTTCATGTCCGGCAGGGTGGCCTCCGCTATGGCCCGGGCCCCGCAGATGCCGCCCCAGTCCACGGGGATGCCCAGGCCGGGGTCCGAACTGCCCCAGCGTCCGAAGCCGATCAGCAGATAGGGCCTTTTGGCCGCCATGAGCCCCGCGTTGAACCGGGCCAGCTCGGCGCCGATCCTGCCGGTCAGGCGGGCCTCGAAACGGTCGGGCCGGACGTAGACCACGTCCCGGATGCCCTTGGCCACGCCGTTGCCCATGGCCGAATCCGAGGCCAGCAGCACGCCGGGTCCGCGCATCTCCGAGCCGGCCACGTCCACGAACTCGTCGGCCACCGCCAGCGGCCGCATCTGCAGGAAACCCAGCCGGGCCGGCGCGGCGCCCTCGCCCAGCGTGACCGCGAACTCGATCTCGACCTTCTGCCCCAAGGCCTCGGCGGCCACGGCCAGGAGCCTGCGGACCAGGTCGTTCAAGGGCAGGGCGTCGTAAACCAGGATGGGGGCGAAATTGACGGCCCGCGGGCCCGGGCCGTGGAGGCCCGGCGTCAGCCGGTCGGACTGCGCGTCGTAGGTGGAGGCGACGCACGCCAGCGTTCCGTCGGCCTCGGCCTCGGACAAGGGACAGCGCAAGAGATATTCCGTCTCCCGCATGGGATCGTGGGCCGGCGGCTTGCCCATGTTCACGGCCCAGAAGTCGAGCTGGGTCCGCTTAAGCTGCGCCCGCGCGGAGGCGAAGGGCGCCGAGGCCGCGGGATAGGCCGGGCAATACGACCAGGCCAGGCCGCCGTCGACCACCGTCTTGCCCAGCCCCAAGGCGAGTATCGCCACGCCGTCCTCGGGCAGCGCGTTGCCGCTGCGATAATAGCCGAAGGAGCGGGCCACGCCGGAGAAGTCGGGGTAGAAACGCTCGCCGTGCCGGCGCCCCACGACCTCCTGGATGATGACCGCCATCCGCTCGCGGCGCAGGGACCGCCGCGCGGCGCGGATGTAATTCTTGGCGCTGCGGAAGAACATGGAGGCGTAGACGAACTTCACCGCCTCCGTCAGGCCGCGGAACCTCGCGTCGACTTCAGCCTGATTGTTCGGGATCATCTTCGTCTCGTAGACCCCGGCGAAAGGCCGGGCGCGGTCGTCCTCGAGCCGGCTCGAGGAGCGCACGGCCAAGGGCTGATGGACCTTCTCGATCAGGGCGCGCAGGTCCCCGAGCAGTTCCGCGGGCAGCGAGGCCTTCTGGAAAGCGTCGGCGATCCGATCGTCGGACTCCTCCGCCAGCGCCAGGTCCCAAAGGCCGTTGCGGTCCATGAAGGCTTCGAAGAGGTCCGTGGCGATCACCGTAAGGGTCGGCACCTCGACGATGAAGCCGGAGGCGTCCGCGTCCTGGAACCGTTCGGCCAAGACGCGCCGGCTGCGCCACAGGCCGGCCGCCTTGCCGCCTATGGCGCCGCCCCCGATGCGGGTAAAGCGCTCCCGGCCGTCGAAGAAGCGCCGGTCGAACCGCGGCACTTCCTCGGCCGGCCGGGAGCCGCCGAGCCCCGCCGCCTTCCGGATCAGAACCAGCCGCGCTGCCGGCATGCGTCGACGACCCGGCGCACCGCGATCACGTAGGCCGCGTCGCGCATGAAGAGCTTCTGCTTGCGGGCGCAGTCGCTGACCGCCAGATAGGCCGAGGTCATCAGGGTGTCGAGCTTGCCCAGGACCTCGTCCTTTTCCCAGAAGTAGTTCATGTTGCATTGCACCTGCTCGAAATACGAGCAGCTGACCCCGCCGGCGTTGGCCAGGAAGTCCGGGATGACGAATATGCCGCGCTCCTTGAGCACGACGTCGGCCTCCGGGGTGGTGGGGCCGTTGGCGCCCTCGGCGACGAGGCGCACGCGCTTGTGGATGCGCTTGACGTTGGCGCCCGTGACCTGGTTCTCCAGCGCGCAAGGGAAGAGCACGTCCGCCTCCTGCTCGATCCAGGCCTCGCCCGGCAGTATCTCGTAGCCCAGGTCCTTGGCCTTGTTCTTGTCGATGCCGCCGAAGCGGTCGGTGATCCCGAGCAACTGGTCGGGGTCCACGCCGTCCTGGCGCCGGAAGGTGTAGGACTTCTGATCCTTCTGATCCCAGGAGGAGACGCAGATCGCCTTGCCGCCGATCTGCCGGAAGAGCCGCACGGCGTATTGGGAGACGTTGCCGAAGCCCTGGAAGGCGGCCACGCAGCCGGAGGGCTTCAGCCCCAGCTCCTTGAGCGCCTCGCGCACCGTGAAGACCACGCCGTAGCCGGTGGCCTCGGTGCGGCCGAGCGAGCCGCCCATGCCCACGGGCTTGCCCGTGATGAAGCCGGGGGCCTTGACGCCGTGGATGGTCTCGTACTCATCGAGCATCCAGAGCATGTGCTTGGGCGCGGTCATGACGTCGGGGGCGGGGACGTCCTGGACGGGGCCCACGTTGCGGGCCATGGTGCGTATCCAGCCCCGGCAGATCTGCTCCTGCTCGCGGTCGCTGAGGTTGTGCGGATCGCAGATGACCCCGCCCTTGCCGCCCCCGAGCGGGATGTCGACCACCGAGCACTTCCAGGTCATCCACATGGCCAGGGCGCGGACGGTGTCCACGGTCTCGTGCGGGTGGAAGCGGATGCCGCCCTTGTTCGGGCCGCGCGCGTCGTTATGCTGGACGCGGAAACCCCGGAACATCTTGACCTTCCCGTCGTCCATGCGCACGGGGATGGTGAAATGGAACTCGCGCATGGGCACGCGCAGAAAATCGCGGGCGGCATCGTCGAGCTTGAGGATGTCCGCGACGTGATCGAACTGGGACTGGGCCATCTCGAAGGCGTTGAAGCCCTTGGCTTTCGCCGTTTGCTTCTGTACGCCGGCGGAACTTGTAGCTATCATCGGAGACTCTCCCTTTTGCATGTAAAATAGTTGCTAACGTGCGTTAGCGAGAATCTACTAAAATGCAATCTCTTTTACAACGCGCGCGTTGTCGCGCCCTGACATCATCTGACGCCAGAGGACACGCGCTGGCTTGAATAAGACAATTTGCCGACGTATATGCATAAGGGATGGCGGCACTCCAGCTTGTCGTGACGGCAGGCCAAGGCCATGGGAAACAAGCCGAGAGCCGGACAGGCGCGGGACGCGAGCTTTCGCCCGCTGCTGCGCCTTGCCTTGTTAGCCGCGGCCCTCTCGACGAGCGGCGGCTGCTCCACGCTGCGCCACAAAGCCCCCATGCCCGCTCCCGAGTGCAGCGGCGGCGTATGCATCTTCCGCGCCTATGCAGACGACGCGCGGGACTTCTGCTACGCCATGCTGGGCCAACCGGAACCGGCCTGCTGGAACCCGGACATCAAGGTCGCCGTGGAAGGCTCCCCCATGTCGATCAACCCGGGCATATGCCGCATGGCGGATGACGAGGCGACGTGCCGGCGCGAGTTGTTCGGGGAGGACTTCGTGGGCGGGCCCGCCACGAGCGCGGGCCTCGTCTCCCCTGAGCCCGCTCCGGAATTCCCTGAGCATTCGTTGACGCCCCCGTGATAAAGTATCGGGGCTGAAGGCGCGCTCATGGATACGATTCGCCTCCTGATGCTGGAGGACAACGCCGACGACGCCGACCTTGTATCCAGGGCCCTGCGCAAGGGCGGGGTGCCCCATGAATTGCGGCTCGTGGAAACGCGGGAAGCCTTCGTGGCGGCGCTGGCGGGCTATCGTCCCGACTTGATCCTGGCGGATTTCAAGCTGCCGTCGTTCGACGGGCTCGAGGCGCTGGCCATCGCCCGGAAGCGGGCTCCGGAGACGCCCTTCATATTCGTCTCCGGGATATTGGGAGAGGAGCAGGCGATCGAGTCCCTCAAGAAAGGGGCTACGGACTACATCCTGAAAAGCAACCTGGCCCGCCTGGCGCCCGCCGCCGCCCGCGCCGTCGAGGCGGCCGCCCAGCGCGCCGAGCGCCGAAGGACCGAGCGGGAACGGCGGCAGGTGCAGTTCGCCATCGACAACGCCTCGGACGGCGCGCTCTGGATCGGCCCCGACGGCGGCCTGCGCTACGCCAATCCGGCCGCCTGCCGGCAGCTGGGCTACAGCCGGCAGGAACTGCTCCAGCTTCACGTCGGCGACATCGACCCGGGCATCACGCCCCAGCGCTGGCAGGAGTTGTGGCGCCGGACCCGGGCGGCGGAACGAGTCGGATTCGAATGCATACAGCACGCCAAGGACGGCCGCGAAATACCCGCCGAGGTGGCCATGAACTACGCCGTATTCGAGGGCGAGGAGCTCATTTTCGCCTTTTGCCGCGACATCTCCGAGCGCAAGCGCGCCGAGGCGGAGCGCGGCCGCCTCCTGCAGTCCGAGCGCCGGGCCCGCGCCGAGGCCGAGGCCGCCAACCGGGCCAAGGACGAGTTCCTGTCCATCCTCTCCCACGAGCTGCGCACCCCGCTGACCGCGATCTGGGGCTGGGTCTGGTTGCTGCGCCAGGGCGGCCTGGACACCGCCCAGCGCGACAAGGCCATGGGCATCATCGAGCACAACATGGAACTCGAGCGGCGCCTCGTCGACGAACTGCTCGACGTCTCCAGCCTCGCGCGCAACCGCTTGCAGCTGGACAAACGGACCGTGGATCTCGCGGAGCTGGCCGCCCAAACGCGCGCCCGCTGCGCGGACGAGGCCCGGCTGAAGAATCTGCGGCTGCTCTGCGAGTTCCAGCGCGATCTTCCGGTACTGGCGGACCCCGAGCGTCTGGGGCAGGCGCTCTACAACCTCGTTTCGAACGCCGTCAAATTCACCCCCCGGGGAGGCACGGTCAAGCTCTCGACGCGCCGCGACGGCGGGCTGGCCAAGTTCATTGTGGAAGACACGGGCCCGGGATTCGCGCCGGAATTTTATTCCCACATCTTCGAGCTCTTCCGCCAGAAAGACGCATCCTTGACGCGCGAGCACGGCGGGCTGGGAGTGGGGTTGGCCGTGGCCAAACAGCTCGTGGCGCTCCATGGCGGCGAGATATCGGTATCCCGGCCCGAGCCCGGACGCGGCGCCCGGTTGGCCGTCGCCCTGCCGTTGGCCGTCCCCGCCGAGGCCGCGGCCGGGCCGCCCGCGGCGCCGGAGGGGGAACCGGCGCTGGGCGGCGTGGACATCCTGGTCGTAGAGGACGACGCGCAGACGCGCCGCATGCTGGTTTCCGTGCTCGAGCATTGCGGCGCCACGGCGCGCGGCGCCGCCGGCGCGGCGGAGGGCTTCGCCGCCTTTTGCCGGTCGCGGCCGGACGTGCTTCTGGCCGACATCGCCATGCCCGGCGAGGACGGCTATTCCTTGATCCGCCGCATCCGGGCCCTGCCGCCGGAAAAAGGCGGGCAAGTTGCGGCCGCCGCCCTGACCGCATACACCGGGAACGATTATCGAGCCGAGGCCCTCCGGGCGGGCTTCCAGCTCTGCCTGTCCAAGCCGATCGACCCCGCCGAACTGACGGCGGCCGTGCGCGCGCTGGCCCGGCCCGGCGAAAAACCGCGGCGCGACCCGCCGCGCAAGGCGCCCCGATGAGGGACGGCGATGGCGGCCCGGCCCGGAAAGACTTCGAATCGCTTTGCTATTCGATTTCCCACGATTTAAAGGCTCCGCTGCGAGCCATCGACGGCTATTCGGAGATACTGCTGCGCGAGCACGCCGCCGCCCTGGGCGAGGAAGGCGTCCGCGCGGCGCGCGCGATACGCCGAAACGCCGGGAAGATGGCCGCCCTCCTCGACGCCCTGCTGTCCTGGTCGCGCGCCGCGCGCCAGGAGCTCAAGCCGCGTCCGGTGGATATGGGCAGGCTGGCGCGCGAGGTCGGCGCCGAACTCAGGGGCGAGCTTGCCGGCCGCCGGGTCCGCCTTGAGGTCCGGGAATTGCCGCCGGCGCGGGCGGATGCGCTCCTGATGCGCCAGGTCTGGGTCCACCTGCTGTCCAACGCGCTGAAGTTCACGGGGCCCAGGGGCGAGGCGGCGGTCGTCGAGGTCGCCGGCCGGTCCGAGGCGGGCGAACTGGTCTACTCCGTGCGGGACAACGGCGTCGGCTTCGACATGGCCTACGCCGACCGGCTCTTCAACGTCCTGCAAAGGCTGCATTCGGACCGGGAGTTCGCGGGCGCGGGCGCGGGACTCGCCGTCGTGCGCCGGATCGTCGAGCGCCACGGCGGGCGGGTCTGGGCCGAGGGCCGCGTCGGCGCGGGCTCGACGTTCTTCTTCGCCCTGCCCAAGCGACCCTAATCGCGCGGCTCGCGGTTCAGGAGCAGCCAATAGAGCCCGAGTTGCTTGACCGCCTCGGCGAAGGGCCCGAACTCGACCGGCTTGCAAATGTAGCTGTTGGCGCCCAGCCGGTAGCTCTCCACGCGGTCTTTCTCCTCGTCGGAGGAGGTCAGGACGACCACCGGCTGCAGACGCGTGCGCGGATCGGCGCGCACGCGCCGCAGGACCTCTATGCCGTCGATCTTGGGCAGCTTGAGGTCCAGCAGGATCACGGTCGGAAGCTCGGCCGGGCTGCGGCCCGCGTAGGCGCCCTCGCCGAAGAGCCAGTCCAAGGCCTCCTGGCCGTCGCGCACGACCACGATGTCGTTGGCGATGCCGCTTTTGCGCAGCGCCCGCGTCGCCAGTTCCGCGTCGTCGGGATTGTCCTCCACGAACAAGATGGCCCTGCGCTTTTTCATATCCATGCGCCCTCCTCCAGCGTGAAGTAGAAAGTCGCGCCCCGCCCGACGGCACCCTCGCCCCATATCCGCCCGCCGTGGCGCGCGACGATGCGCGCCGCCGTCGCCAAGCCTATCCCCGTGCCCTCGAATTCCCCTTGCGCGTGCAGCCGGCTGAACGGCTGGAACAGCTTGCCGACGTACGCCATGTCGAAGCCCACCCCGTTGTCTCGGACGAAGAATATTTTTCCCCCGCCTTTGACCGCGGCCCCGACCTCGATGCGCGCGCCGGCGCGCCGCGCGGTGTATTTCCAGGCGTTGCCGAGCAGGTTGGCGACCAGCATCATGGCCAGGCTGCGGTCCGCCTCGACTTGCAGCCCTTCCGCGATGACGAACTCCACGTCGCGCCCGGGCTCGGTCCCGCGCAGCCGTTCGGCGATTTCCCGCGCCAGCGCGCCCAGGTCCACGGGCTCGCGCCGAAGCTCGCCGCGCGAGACGCGGGACAACCGCAGCAGATCGTCTATGATCTCGCCCATCCGCCGGGTGGCCTTGCGCATGCGGTCGAGATAGTCCCGCCCCTCCTCGCCCAGGCCGCGGCCGCGCTCCTCCAGGAGCGCCGCGCCGAAGCCGTCGATCGCGCGCAGCGGGGAGCGCAGATCGTGGGCGACCGAGTATGAGAAGGCCTCGAGGTCCGCGTTGACGCGCTGCACCTCCTCGACCAGCCGCGCCTCGCCCACGAGCTCGCGCGTGCGCGCCACCAGCCGGCGCACCACCAGCGTTCCCACGACCAGGACCACGGCGGCCAGGGCGCCGCTGAGGACGAGGTTCAGCGCCGCGATCCGCCTCGCCCGCGCGCGAATCCAGTAGGCGCGCAACTCGACCTCGACGGACCCGATGGGGCGCCCGCCTCCGCGCTGGAACTCCCGCAGCGGCAAGATGTCGGCGCGCGCGCCGACCATATCCGTGGCCGGGCCCGCCCCGGCCACATCCGCCCGCGCGCGCCCGTTTTCGTCCGTAATCCGCAGCCGCCCGATGCGCTCGACGCTCCGGTACGACGCCGCCAGCGCCGCCAAGTCCTCGTCATCCTCCAAGGACAGCGGGACGAAGGCCGCCCGCGCCACGGCCTGCGCGATGGCGCGGGCCTCGCTCTTCAGGGCGTCGCGCATGAAGTCCTCCGCCTGAAGGACCGAAAGGTAGGCCGAAAGCCCGGCCATCGCCACGACCGAGAGCACCAGCACCGCGAACACCTGACGGGCGAAATAGACCCACTTGAGGACGTCGACGCGGCTCAGGTCGTAGCGCAGCAACGCCGAAAGGGCCCGGT
>JAQUMZ010000097.1 GCA_028717865.1 Elusimicrobiota bacterium
GACCAGGCCCATGCGGCGCGCGAGCTCGGCGGTGCCGTCCTGCGAGGCGTCGTCGACGAGTATGATCTCGTCGACGGAACCCTTCGGGATGTCGCGCACCGTTTTTTCCAGGGTCTTTTCCGCGTTGTAGGCCGGCAGGACGGCGATGGTCTTCATGGGCGGGCTACCTCTTATCGGCGTCGTTTTCAGCCACCGCAAAATCGCCGCACCAGGGCCGCGACGCGCTCCAGCTGGTCGGCGGAAAGCTCCGCGAACATCGGCAGCGAGACGATCTCGCGGACCGCTTTCTCGGCTATCGGGAAGCTCCCCTCCGGCCGGCGCGCGGCGCCGCAGGCGGGCTGAAGGTGGCCGCATACGGGATAATGGATGTCGGCCTACACCCCTTGCTCGCGCAGCTGCGCGAGCAGCTCGTCGCGCCGGGCGTGGCGCGCCACGAACAGATGGTAGTTGGAGCGGCACTCGGGCAGCTCCTCCACGAAGGAAAGCCCGGGCGCGCCGGCCAAGGCCTTCCGGTAGGCCTCGGCGTGGCCGCGCCGCGCCGTGTTCCAGGCGTCGAGATGGGGGAGCTTGGCCGAGAGCACGGCGCCCTGGACGGCGTCCATGCGGGCGTTGAGGCCGAGGATCTCGTGCGAGTTCTTCCGGCGCCCGCCGTGGTCGCGCAGCATGCGCAGGGTCTGGGCGAGGTTCGCGTCGTCGGTGAGCACGGCCCCGGCGTCGCCGTAGGCGCCCAGGTTCTTGCCGGGATAAAAGCTCACCGCGGCCGCGCGGCCCAAGCTGCCCGCCTTGCGCCCGCGGTAGAGCGAGCCGGCCGATTGGGCGGCGTCTTCGAGCAGGATGAGCCCGCGCGATTCGGCCAGGGCGCGCAACTCGTCCATCCGCGCGGGCTGGCCGTAGAGGTGCACGGGCAGGATCGCCTTGGTGCGCTTCGTAACCGCGGCGGCGGCCCGCGCGGGATCGAGGTTGAGGGTCCGGGGATCGACGTCGGCGAAGACCGGGGTCGCCCCGCACAGCAGGATGCCCTCCACCGTGGCGAAGAAGGTCAGGGGCGTGGTGATGACTTCGTCGCCGGCCTTGACGCCCAAGGCCTGGAGCATCAGCCAAACCGCGCCGGTGCCCGATTCCAGGCCCACGCAATGCGCGACCCCGTTGTAGGCCGCGAATTCCTTCTCGAAGCGCTCCACCGCGGGGCCCAGGACGAAATACTGCGCCTCGACGACCCCGGCCACGGCCCGGTCGATCTCGGGCTTGATGGAGCGGTACTGGGCCTTGAGGTCCACCAGGGGAATGGTCGGCGCGACGGTCTGGTTCATATCATCTCCTAGCTTTGGCCGCGGCCAGCCGCCGGGCGGGGACGCCGGCCACCACGCTGCGGGGCGGCACGTCGTGGGTCACCACGGCGCCGGCGCCGATAAGCGCCCCCTCGCCGACGGTGAGCCCGGAAAGTATCACCGCGCCGGAGCCGATGGAGGCCCCCTTGCGGATCAAGGTTTTCTCCACCTGCCACTGGCCGTCCACGGTCAGGCGGCCGTCCTGGGCGGCCACGGGGTTCTTGTCGTTGATGAACATGACCCCGTGGCCTATGAAGCACTCGTCCTCTATGGTGACGCCCTCGCAGATGAAGGCGTGCGAGGACACCTTGCAGCGCTTGCCGATGGCGGCTCCTTTCTGGACCTCCACGAAAGGTCCGATGCGCGTCTCGTCTCCGATGGCGCAGCCGTATAGATTGACCCAGCCCACCATGCGCACGTCGCGGCCAAGCTTGACGTTCGGGGCTATGCGGGAAAATGGAGGTTCTGTCTGCATAATTTCACCCGGAATTTTAACCTATTTGCCCCGCCTTGCCAATCGCCGATCCAATGCATGAAACCCGTGAAAGCGGGGCGCCATTATCTTATAATTTTTGCGTGAAGGCCCTGCGCTGCGCGTCGAGCCTGGCGGCGACCCTGGCCCTGCGGCTCTGCCGGAACCTGCGGCGCGGCCCGGCCCCCGCCGAGCCGCGCCGCGTGCTCGTGCTGGGCTACGCCGCCATAGGCGACCTGATTTTCTTCCAGCCCGTGCTCGAGGGCTTGCGGCGGCAATACCCCATGGCGCGCATCGTGTTCCTGGCCAACCCCTACCCGACGACGCGGGAGTACCTGCCCGCGACCGGTCTCGTCGACGAAATCTGGTTGTGGGAGTGGGAAGGCGCCGGCTCCCCGTCGGACGCGCGCCCCATCCTCGACCGCATCCGCGCGGCGCGCTTCGATCTCGCCGTGCTGACGCTTTCCTCCCCCCTGCACTACTTCCAGTCCGCCCTGCGCGACGTGCCCGTGCTGGCCGGCCATTGCCGCAAGTCGCGCCTCTCGGTCCGGGGCTGGCCCGCGCTGGCCAAGCGCTGGCTGGTCACGGGAGAGTTCGCCCGCCGCGCCCTGCTCGACCGCCGGGCCGACATCGAGCCCGCCGGCGTGCACGCCGTGGAGAGGAACCTCCGTCTGCTCGATGCCCTGGGCGTGCCCCGCCCCCCGCAAGATCGGCCGCGCATCCCGCTCTCCGCGGGCTGCCGGGCCTTCGCCGACCGGGTCGTGGCCGGCCTGGACCCGTCGCGGCGCCGGATCGCCCTGCACCTTGGTTCCACGGCCGGTCAGTACGGCAAGATCTGGCCCGCGGCGCGCTTCGCCGCGGTCTGCCGCGCCCTAGCCGATGAGCTGCCGGCCGAGATACTGGCCGTGGGCTCGGCGGATGAAGCCCCCGGCGTGGAGGAAGTCCGCCGGCTGGTGCCGGGCTTGCGCTCCTGCGTGGGCCAGACCCGTCTGCTGGAGACCTTCGCTTTGATCGCGCGCTGCGACCTCTTCCTCGGCAACGACACCGGCCTGGCCAAGGCCGCCATGGCCATGGGCGTGCCCACGGTCACGGTGCTGGGCCTGTCCGATCCCGCAGAGATCGGGATATATTGGGACCCCGAGAAACACCTGGAGGTCCGCGCCGGATTGCCCTGCAGCCCCTGCGCGCGCCTGGGCATGGCCGTCGCCGAGCCCGGCAGGGCCGACTATTCCAACTGCGGCCGCCGCGACTGCCTGGACCGTATCGACGCGGCGGCGGTGCTCTCGGCCATTCGCGGCCGCTACCCCGCGCTTTTCCGCGCGCCGTCATGAGCCAACCACCCCAGGCCGGCGCGCCCCTGGTCAATCCCCGCGGCTACCCCGAAGCGGGACCCAAGCCGACCATCCGGGACCGCGAGGGCTTCCAGGACGTCCTCTACGGAATCGACGACGTGGTCAGCGACTGGGACGCCTTCTCGGCGCGCCTCGCCGAGGCCGGACCCAAGCCGGGACCGCGGGTGCTGCTCGTCAGCCACGACATGGCGGAGATCGAGAACATCACGCTCATGGCCCTGGGCGGGGTGGTCCGGGCGCTGCGCGGCCAGACGCGCTATCTGCTGGTCAACCCCTCCAACTGCGACAAGATCGACGAGGCCATCGCGGCCTTCGCCCCCGACTGGGTCGGGTTCAACCTCTACACCGGGCTCACCGACCACGTCTTCGCCTGGCTGACCCGGCATAAGCTCGACGCCGCGAATCGGGCCCTCGGGCGCGCTTTCTCCGATTTCAAGGCGGCCGACCGGGCGCTCAAGGACGCGGTCCGGGAAAACGGCGGCCCGCTCCGCCGCGGCGGCAAGACCGTTTACGCCCCGATCCTGATCGGCGGCCACTACAACAACCACGACTATCTGACCTCCTGGGCCCGCGGCGCGGACTACTCGGTCCGGGGCAAGGGCATCAACCTTTTCAAGGACATCCTCCTGGGGCTGTTCCCGCCGGGAGTCTACCACGACCCCATCTGCTATCCCAACATCCCGGAATTCGACCGGGCGGGCTTTTACCGGGACACTTTCGCCCAGTCCGACGCCACCAAGAAATACGCCCTCAGCCCGGTCAAATCCGTGCTCACGGCCCTGGGCTGCGCCTATAACTGCACCTATTGCTACGTCGGAGCCATGGTCAAGGAACTCCAGGGCTCCTACCGAGCCCTGGGCTTGCGCCCCCCCAGCATCCTGCAGGACCGTCCCCTGGAGATCGTTTTGCGGGAAGGCCTCGCCATCAAGAAGCTCGACGAGGTCTACGGCACGCGCACCACCGCCGTCTTCGACCAAGCCGACATTTCCCTTAATAATTTGAAGTGGTGGCGGGAGCTGCGGCCCCGCTGGATCGAGGCGGTCGGCATTCCCTTCTATATCCAGGCGCGCCCCGCGATGCTCGCCGGCGCCCGGGGCCGCGCGCGGCTCGACCTGATCTCCGGCGACGGCCTGGTCGCGGGGATATCCATGGCCATAGAGTCGGGCGACCCCCACGTGCGGCGCCTGCTGCTCAAGCGCATGGAGAGCGACGCCGTGATCCTGGACGCCATGCGCAACGTCAAGGCCCGCTGCATCCCCCTGCGCACCCAGGCCATCACCGGCCTGCCCGTCATCCGGCCCCTGCGCGCGCCGCGCGGCTCGAACATCGGGCTGGTCGATCCCGGCGGCCGCGAGCATTATTATGACGACCCCCTGGCGGAAAGCTTGCGCTGCCTGGACTTGGTCGCCCGCTCCGGAATATTCTCCCGGGAGGATTACTACTGGAATTCCCTCTATTCGCCGTTCCCGGGGACGCCGCTCGGCGACTATTCCTTCGCGGCCGGCTTCCACGACGGCGCCACGGACAACAAGGAGCGCGCCTACATGTTCACGTCGGAGTGCGGCCTCTCCTGCTTTTCCCCGGAGGTGGAACGCCGGCTGGCGGCGTTCCACCGCACCGCCAACTTCTTCGCCCATATGCGCAACGGCCGGGACATGGCGTCCCGGTTCCTTTACGAGAACTCCTCCCTGAACTTGGACGGCTTCGCGGATTTCGTCGCGCGGCGGCGCGACCGGTTCGAGGCCGCGCGCGGCTACAGCAAGTTCGGGCTTATGCCCGATCCCACGCCGCAGATGCTCTCGGACTTCCTGGCCGGCGCCTACGGCGCGCCGGAGGACGCCTGGTTCCTGGAGATCAACCGCCGGCTGCTGCCCTATTACGGCATCCTGCTGGACGGCCTGGTGCTGGCGGCCAAGGTCGCGGACCGCTATTTCCGGGAGAAAGAGAAGGGGACTCGGTTCGGCATCGATCACCTAGCGCGCGTTGAGCGCAACCACTACTACGACAACAGCTACAACATGTCCTACATCCCCAAACGCTACCAGGAATCGTTGCGGCGCTACGTCCATGAGAACCGGACCGTGCCGGTTCGGTCCGATCCCGGGTCCTAGTCTGCATTTTTCGGTTGGAATGTATTTCGGCGTGCGCCAGGAGCCGCGTTGGCCCACCCGTTGGGCACACCAACGGAACGGCACCGCCCGGAGTGGCGGCGCCGGGGTTCGCACCCTCCTTCGGCCGGGCGCGAACCTCACGAATGGCTTTGACCACATCCCGAAGCCAGCACGGAAGCGCAGCGACCGCGCACTCAACCGGCGCCCCCATACGAGGGGGCGGCGAATCCGTCGGGGTGGCCCATAGGTGAGGGGATGCGGGTGGTGGAGATAGTGCCTCCCCGATAGGCTGTCGCCCGATTATTGGTAGACGTCCAGACGGGCGCTGGGCACATCGACCCAAAATGCAATTAGGTCGATCGGTCAGGACAAATGGGCCGGATGGCCTTTGCGGGCGAGGAGTGGTGACGCTAAACTCCCAATGTGCACCAGGCGGCCTGGAAGCCGTGCGTGATTCGGGAGGGACGAATGAAGCGCAAAATGATGTCGGCGGTGGCAACGTTGATGGTCGGCGGACTCTCTGTAGCGTCGGCACAGACCGCCGATTTCGAGAGGCAGGTGCTGTCAGGGTCGCAGGAAATAACGCTTGCTGCCAAGGCCGTTGGGCAAAAGCAGGAGGCCAACGTCGCCGCCGACATGCTGCGCCAAGCCGTGGCCATGCGGCAGCAAATCCGTCGCTATATCTTGGAGCATGGCGGGCGTCTGACCAAAGAACAGATCGGCACTGCCAGCGGCTATGTCAGTGGCAGTTTCCTGGGTTTTAGCGGCAGTTTTAACCAAGAGCAGCAATCGGTGCTTCTTAAGGACGGCGAATTCTTCGTCATGGTGAAGTTGTCGCCCGAGACGAACGCCCTGATCGAAGCGCTGCGCGCGAAGATCGACGCCAAGGAGGCCGTCGGGGAATGCGCGCAAAGTTTGTTGTTCCGGCTGGAGGCCATCAAGCGGTATCGCGCTGGGGTCGATGACGTGACACAGATCAAGAGCTCTCTTAAGGATTTCCAATCGCTCTTGGATCGCTTGGAGATGAAATTGGCGCAACGGCCGGCGTCGGATGCCGACAAGGCGCAGTTCATGGAGTTGGTACGATGGGGACGGAATTCCATAGTCCGGGTCATGAATGTCAGCTCGTATCCCTATAAACTCGCACAGAGCTGGATGAAAAGCATGTCCTTCAGCAAGGTCTGGGGAATCAACTTCGAGACACCGGGCGTCTCCAGTTTTTACACGGGCTGCTACGCAGAAGACTCCCAAGCGCGCATCGACGGCATCTTAAAATACAGCTTCGTCACGCAGGCCGAGGATATCCCGGTTTATTGATGATGTCGCCGCCGTGCCTCGACAGGGGCAGTCGAGGTCGGGAGCGGTGGCTAGAGCGCGCGGGCCGATATGGCGATGATGCGCGGGCCCAGCAGCCTGTGCTCCGCGCCCGAATATATGACTGCGCCGAAAGGAGCGCTCTTCGCGTGGTCCGCTAGGAAGATTTCCAGGCCGCGCAGCATCTTGGGCGCGATGCTTGAGGATGCCTTGGCTTCCAAGGGCAGCAGGCGCTCCCTCCGGGAAAGGACGAAATCCACTTCGCTACCCGTATGCGTCCGCCAGTGATGAAGCGTCGGGATTTTTGGACTCAACGGGGGGAGTCCCCCGCGCAATATCCGCTTCTGCAGAACGGCGAGGCCGGCCTGGGACGGCCTCAAGGCGCGCAGTCCGGCTCCGGACGCGAACGCCTCCACAAGAACGTCCAGCCGGCTCCGGCCAGAATCGCCGCCAACGGCTCCAAGGGCAGCCGGTAGCGCAGGTTGCTGGCGAAAACGGAGTGCAGCAGCGTGAGGTGAAGGCACCAGGCGTAGATGAATATCCAATCGGGCTGGCGCCCCGCCCCGCGCAGCAGCCCGATCAGGACCAGGCCGAAGAATAGCCCGTAAAAAATGCCGGCGGCCCAGCGCGCGAGGCGCGCGTGCGGCGGATAGAGCCACGGCCTCCAAAAACGAGCCGCCTTGCGCGCGGCCAGGATCAGGAACTCCCCGGGATGTCCGGCCACCCAGGCCCGGGCCTTGGCGCCAAAATAGGCGTCCGCCGCGAAGGGATCGCGCAGGCCCAGCGCCGCGGCCTCCTCTCCCATGGCCGCCGGCCGGCCGCGCTCGATCTCGGCCAAATCGGCGGTCAGTCCCTCGTAGAAATTCCAGCCGCCCTGGACCGAAACCGGGACAAAGCGATGGTAGCGCGCCGCGTTGCGTATCGTCCACGGGGCCATGGTAAGCGCCCAAACCAGGCCGCAGACCGCGACCAGCGCCAGCCACTCCGGACGCTGCTTGCGCCTGCAGAACGCCGCCGCGGCCAAAAGGCCTCCGAAAGGCAGCAGCGTCCCCCGGGTCAGGCTGCCCAGCCCGGCCGCCAAGCCCGCCGCCGCCGCCAGGGGCAGGGCCGCCTCCTGCCAGGCGCGGATCCAAAGCAGGAAGAAAACCATGACCAGAAAAACGAACAGGATCTCGGTCATCACGCGGGTGCTGAAGTAGATCAGCATCGGATTGAGAGCGCAAAAGACCCCGCCCCAAAGCGACGCCCGGCGCGAAAGCCCCAGCCGCAGCGCCAGAAGGAAGGTCAGCGGGGCCAGGGCCGCCGAGAGGACGCATTGCGCGGCCAAGGCGGCCGCCTGCCCATGGGCGCCCAGCAGGCAGAAGGGCGCCAGGAACACGGGGTAGCCCGGCGGATGGGCCAGCCCGTCCGCCGCCCCGGGCAGGCCCGCCCAAGCCCGGGCCAAATCGACGTAGATGCCGTCGTCGTAGTACCCCTCGTAGCCGGCCCCCAGGACCCGGCGCAGGACCACGAGGGCGGTCAGGCGCAGCAGCAGCGCGCCGCCGAAAAGCGCGGCCGCGGACGGCCAACGACGGTCTGCCGCGGGGTTCACGCGAACAACCGGTCCAGTTCCGGCCCGGCCCACTTCGTCCGGACTTCCGCATAGGCTTGCGGGGTTCCG
>JAQUMZ010000098.1 GCA_028717865.1 Elusimicrobiota bacterium
CGAGAATACCATGGCCGCCTTCCGCCTGGCCCTGGAGCAGGGCGCCGAGGCCCTGGAGTTCGACGTGCACCAGACCGCCGATCGGGAACTGGTCGTGCTCCATGACGAGGACCTGCGCCGCGTGGCCGGCCGGCCCGAGGCCGTGCGCGACCTGACTTGGCCGGAACTGTGCCGCTTCGACGTGGGCAACTGGTTCGATCCGCGCTTCCGCGGGGAGCGCATACCCCGCCTCGACGAGGTCTTCGACTTGGCGGGCCGCCGGACGCTGCTGCATGTCGAGCTGAAGCGCGGCTCGGCGGTCTACCCAGGGATCGAGCGCGCCTTGGCCGACTTCATCCGCCGCCGCAAGGCCCTGCGCTCCTGCGTGGTCTCCAGCTTCGACCATGCCGCGCTCTTCGCCATCCGCGCGCAAGAGCCCCGGCTGCGGCTGGGCTATCTGCTGGGCTCGGTCAGGCTGGACGAGGCCTGGGCGCAGATCAAGGACCTGGCGGCGGAAAGCATTCATTTCGGCGCCCGGCAGGTGACCGCCGAGCGCGTGCGCGCGGCGCATCGCCGCGGTCTGAATGTCCTGGTCTACACGGTCAACGATACCGTCCAGGCGGTCCGGCTGGCGCGCCTGGGCGTCGACGGCGTCTTCAGCGACGATCCGCCGCGGGCGGGGCGGGGGCTGGGACATGGCTGAGGGCAAGGCCCCGCGTCCGACCCCCGCGGAGCTGGCCGCCGAGGCGGACCGCCTCAAGGGCCTCGGCCTGGGCGGCTTGGGCTACTGCGACCGGGACCTCGAGCGCGCCGCCGCGCTGACTTGGCGCATCAACGGCCTGAAGGGCTCGCTCCAAGCCGTCATCCCGGCTCACGTTTACCAACGTCCCGAGATTTTGCTCGGCGTCGCGGATTTTCAGGGCGACTCCTACCAACTGGCCAAGCTCTGCGCCGAGAGCCGGGCCAAGCGCATAGTGTTCTGCGGGGTGCGCTTCATGGCCGAGACGGCCAAGATCCTGAACCCGGAGAAGGAGGTGCTGCTGCCGGCGCCCGGCGCCGGCTGCTCGCTTTCCGAGAGCATCACGGCGGGGGACGTGCGCCGCCTGCGGGCCCGGCACCCCGGGGCGCCCGTGGCCGTCTACATCAACACCTCGGCCGAGGTGAAGGGCGAGGCGGACGTGGTGGTCACCAGCGCCAACGCCGAGCGCATCCTGCGGCGGCTCTTCGCCGAGCACAGCCGGGTCGTCTTCGCCCCCGACGAGTTCATGGGCCGCAATCTGGCCGCGAAGCTGAACAAGGCCCCGGGCGAGGAGCTGATAATCTGGAAGGGCTCCTGCGTCGTGCATGAGCGCTTCGACGCCTTTGCCATAGCGCTTTACCGCAAGTCCTATCCCGGGGTCAGGATATTGGTCCACATGGAGTGCCGGCCCGAGCTGGCCGCGTTGGTGGATTTCGTCGGCGGCACGGGCGATATGCTGGCCTACGTGCAGAAGAGCCGCGCTCCGTATTACATGCTGATGACCGAGTGCGGTTTAGGGGAGCTGGCGCGGACGCGCTTCCCCGACAAGAATTTCGTCTTCATGTGCCGCCTGTGCCCCTACATGAAGCTGACCGGGCTGGCCCAGGTCCTGCGCGCGCTCGAGAATCCCGCCGCGGCCCAGCGCGTGGAGGTGCCGGAGCCCGCGGCGGGCAAGGCGCGCGGCGCCATCCGGCGCATGTTCGAGCTGGCCGAGGGGCCGGCGGGACGATAAAAAGGCCGCCCCGGGCAAGCCCGGGGCGGCCGTGCCGAGCGGGGGTCGGCTACTTTTCGTCCGGCGGCGCGTCCTCGCCCTCGTCCGGCCCCATCCGGTGTTTCATCATGGGGCAGTCCTCGCCCGCCGGGCACATGCCGGGGCCCTCGCCCCGCATCATGCCCGGGCCCATGCCTCGGCCGCCCATCATCAACCGGGGCCCTTCCTCGTCGAACTTCTGTTTCTGGTCCAGGGTAAGGGTCTCCCGGATGTCCTCCCGGGTGCGGAACATCTCCTTGTGCATGCGGTCGCGCAAGTCCTGCATCTGCGTGCGCAGCTTTTCCATTTCCGGCCGGGACCGATCCAGAATCGCCTTGACCTTGGTCTGCTGCTCGCTGTTGAGCTCCAGACGCTTGGTCAGGCGCTCGAGGATTTTTTCGGTGGTGGGCGGGCCGCGGCGCGGCTTCGGCGCGGCCTCCTCGGCGGCGGGTTTGCCCTTGGGCGGAGTGGGGGCCTGGGCGCGGACCGGCAGCGCCGTGGCCGCCATGCCCGCCGCGAACATCAAGATCATCGTTCTCTTCATGGTACCTCCAATGGTGTGGGAGAGTCTAACGCAGGCGGACGAGGCCTGTCAAGTGACCGAAAGAAAGTGTATAAAGGGCTGCCTGAGCTGCCTGGAGAAGGGCGAGTAAAACGGCCGAACCGTCAGCTCATGTCGTTTGCGCTGACGGCTCGGAACCGACGGCCGAAGGCCGGCGGAAGAACCGCTGGTGCGGGTTGCTTTGGAAACACGGCTCCGGTCGTCGCTGCGCGCCGCCCGGTTGCGCTCGGCAAACGGCCGTCGAGCGCTCGTTTAACGGCTGACCGAGCTCGTGGCCTGATCCCCTGACGCCCCTACAGCCGTTCATTTTTCGCCGGATCGCCCGAGACCGAGGTCATGCACCCGGTGCCTGGTGAACGGGTGCCTGGGATCAGGGGGCCGCCCGCGCGGCCGTCAGCGCTGGGCGAGCAGGCCTGCGCTCAGGGCGGCCTCGGTTCGTTCGGAGGGCGTTACGGTTTCGGCCGCGAGATCGACGTCGAACTCGTAGAGGGGTTCTCCGTCCTTGGTCCGGCCGTCGTTGAAGGCGACGACGCAGCGCTGTTCGTCGAGGCACTCGATGTCCCAGGGCGACGGGCCCAGGCGGGCCTCCCGGGCGCCCAGGATGTCGAGGACGTCGCGTTCGAGGCCCGGCAGGCGATATTCGTAGACCAAGCCCAGCGCGGCGCTTTCGACGTCGTCCGCCGGGCTTGGCGCGGTGGAAAGGGGGGCCGGCGCGAGTCGCGCGGGCGCGGCGGGCCGGGCCTGGCTCCCGATGCCGTATCCCAGCCCGGCGCAAAGGATGATCAGATAGGGCAGGATCTGCAGGGCCAGGCCGCGGAGCCGGATTCGCGGCCCAGCCAAGAGCGGGGCCGCGATCGGCGAGCGGGCGGGCGCGCGGCTCTCAAGCTCGCGCAGTTGGTCGCCCATGCGGTCGAGGGCGCCGTCCATGGCCGCGGCGCAGGCCCGGATGTTCTCGGCGCGGCGGCGGATCTCGGCCAGGGACCGGTTCTGCGCGAGCAGGGCCCGGCGGCATAGATCCAGACTTGCTTCCAGCGTCTCGCCGCTCATGTCTCGCCTGAGTATGGCCGATGTTCGTTAAGGAATTATGGCGGGGCTGATACTATTCCGCTACATCGTCGCAATAGCGTTCGCTCCAGGCCGGTGCTAATATGCGGCCGGTTGATTAAGAGGGAGGGCGACCATGCGGATTGCGATGCGACTGGAGCTGGCCGCGGCGATTTTATTCGTGTTCTGGGCGGGGCCGCCGGTCGTTTCGCGGCTGCGCCATCTGTGCCCGGCGCGGCCCGGCGGCCTGCCGCAGGCGCTGGCCTATCCGCAGTTCGCCCGGCGCTACGGCGTAAGTTGCGTCATGTGCCACGCGCCTTTCCCGCGGCTCAACCGCGCGGGCTTCGATTTCCGGCGCGCGGGTTTCCGGCTGCCGGATGAACTGGGCCAAGAAGCCAAATTTTCCGGGTTGAAGGACGTCGCCGGTTTCCGGCTCCGGGAGCAGTACGTCGTCACCGCGGCGGCGACGGATCCGGACGCGGGCAATGCCTACGTGGCGCCGGCCAACAAGTTCGTATTCCCGGAGGCGAATCTCTACCCTCTCGACGGGGCTTTCGGGAAATATTGGGGCGCGGCCTCCGAGGTCACCTTCGCCAACGGGGAAGAGCCGGAGGTGGAAGCGGCCAACGCCCGCGCCACCGCCCCCTACGGGGATTGGATATTCTCGGCGCGCGCCGGCCTGATGCACGCATTCGAGGGTTTCGGCGCCTCGGACCGCGCCATGGGCAATTTTACCCCCTTCATACTGGATGAGTCGGCTAAGAGCGGCGGGTTCGACACCGCGGCCACGCTCGACATGAACCAGGAGGGCGCCGAGGCCCTGCTCGGATATAAGGACACGACGCTGACCGTGGCGGCCTTCAACGGTTACAACACCATGACCATGTCGGCCAACCAGGGCGACGACAACAATCTGCGCGATCTGCGGGTGTTTTTCAACCAGATGCTCGGCAACAAGGCGGCTTTCAGCGCCTTGTACTACCAGGGCAAGACCGGCTGGCCGTCCAACCTGACCCAGTCCGTGTCGAACGCCAATCCGGTCACCTGGATCAATAATTACGAGCGCATGGCCTTGTTCGCCAATTACAAGATATTCGGCGACGCCTTGAACCTTCTGGGCGGCTATGGCCTGGGCCGGGACCATCTGCCCAACAGCCTCATCGCGGCGGCGGACAACACCGGCACCTTCAACAGCGACGGCTGGTTCGCCCAGGCGCTTTCCCGGCTGCACGAGCGGCTTTGGGCTGCGGCGCGCTACGATACCTTCAAGCCCTCGACCCGCGCCTCCCGCGACCGTCTCACGGGCGTTACGCTCACGGCCGTGGTCCCGTTCGACAACGTGAAATTTCTGGCGGATTACCAGCTGCGCCGGACCCAGTCGGCGATAGCCAAGGACCGGACCGACAATACGGGGATATTGGAATGGCAGCTCGCGTTTTAGCCGTTCTGGCGTTTGTCCTGGGCTTGGCCGCAGCCTGGGGCCTGGGCGGTGGGGCCGGCCGACGCATCTTCGACAGCCGTTGCGCCACCTGCCACGGCGCCGGCGGCCGGGGCGCGCCGGGCATGGCCCGCTTGTTCGGGGTGCCTCCCCAAAACATGGATCTCTCCTCCGCGGGCGTGCAAAAGATGACGGACGAGGATCTGGCCCGGACCATAAGCGAAGGCCGCGGCCCCATGCCGCCCTTCAAGGGCGTGCTGGGACCGGAGCAGATGCGGGAGGTGATCGCGCATATCAGGAGCCTGGCCGCGCCCCGCAAGCCGGGGCGCGCCAAGTAATACGGAATGGACGATCCGTTTCCGGAAACGACGGTCACGCGCCGCGGGTTCCTGGGTCTGCTCGCCGGAAGCCTGGCCGCGGCTCTGGGCGCGGCCGCGGGATCGTGCGGTTTGGCGTATTTTCTGTCGCCGGCGTTTTCCCGGGAAAAGGATGAATGGGTGGACATCGCCGGAGTGGACGATATTCCGCTTGGAGCGCCTACCGAGGTCAAGTTCACCCAGCGGCGCCGTGACGCGTGGCTGGTGGCCGAGGGACTCGCCTCGACCTGGGTGCTTACCCGGGATCGGGCGCATTTCATAGCCTACGACCCCCATTGCACGCACCTGGGCTGTCCGTATCGCTGGAGCCGAACCCGGAATGAGTTCCTCTGCCCCTGCCACGGCGGTGTCTTCTCCATGGACGGAAAGGTCTTGGCCGGCCCTCCGCCCCGGCCGCTGGACCGCTATCCGACCAAGGTCGAGGCCGGACGGCTGCTGGTCATTCCCCTTCCGGCCAGGGGCATGAGATGAGCGCGCGGTCCCGGATCGGCGCCTGGCTCGACGAGCGCGCCGGGCTCGACCGCGTCTGGCAGGCGCTCTTTGCCCGGCATATCCCCGCTATCGGCCCCGCGCGGGGCTGGCTCTACGTCTTCGGAGGCACGACCCTCTTCGTCCTGCTGCTGCAGGCCTTCACCGGAGCCCTGCTGGCCATGAACTACGCGCCCTCCCCGGATCACGCCTACGATGCACTGCGCTACATCGAGTCGCGCGTGCTGCTGGGCCGGTTCATCCGCGCCGCGCACCATTGGGGCGCGAACTTCACGGTGGTCCTGATCTCCCTGCACATGCTGCGTACGTTTCTCTTCGGGGCTTTCAAATTCCCACGGGAAGCCACCTGGCTGACGGGGGTGCTGCTGTTCTTCGCCGTCTTCGCCTTCGCCTTCACCGGCTATCTGCTGCCCTGGGACCAGAAAGCCTATTGGGCCACCGTGGTCGGGACGAACCTGGCCGGCGAGCTACCCCTGGCCGGCCATGCCTTCGAGCTCGTCCTCAAGGGCGCGCCCCAGCTGGGCGCCGCGACCCTGGCGCGGTTCTACGCCTTCCATATCCTGTGGCTGCCCGCAACTGCCGCGCTGCTGCTGGGCGCGCACCTGTTCCTGGTGGTCTGGCACGGGATATCCCAGCCGCCGGTCCGCCGCAATTATCCGCCGGACCAGCCCGGCTGGCAGGATGAATACCGGCGGCGCTACGCTCTGGCCAAGGAAGAGGGGATGCCGTTTTTCCCCAACGCGGTGCTCATGGACATCGTCGCTTGCGTTCTCGCGGTCGTGCTGCTGACGGCGTTGGCCTTGCACTATGGGGCGCCCCTGGAGAACCCGGCCGATCCTACCGACGTTTCATATAACCCGCGCCCCGCCTGGTATTTCTTATTCCTTTTCGAGGCGCTCAAGGGTTTCCCTGGATGGCTGGAACCCCTGGCCGCGGTAGTCCTTCCGGGAGCGGCGCTGCTGGCTCTGCTGCTGGTGCCGTTCCTGGACCGCGGCTCCCGGAGGCACCCCCTGGACAGGCCGTTCTGGTCCGGCCTGGGAGCAGCGGCTTTGGCCGGGCTGTCGGCGCTGACCATCATGGGCGCTCGCAGCCCTCTTACCAACCCCGAGGTGCGGGAAAACCAGGGGATCGTGGAGGGCAAGCGGCTCTATCGCCGGCTCGACTGCGGCTACTGCCATCAAGTCGCCGGCCGGGGAGGCAAGATCGGCCCGGCCCTGGACAAGATCGCCCAACCGCACCCCGCGCCGTGGCTGGAGGCGCACTTCCGCAACCCCCAAGCCCTCGTGCCCGGCTCGGTCATGCCCAAGCTCAACCTGCTGCCCGACGAAATAAACGCCTTGACGGCCTATGTCCGGCTCCTGGAGCCCAAAGTATCTTATACTCCGCGGGCACCCGAGCTCTTCATGGCCAACTGCGCCGTCTGCCACACCCTCGACGGAAAGGGCGGCCGGGTCGGTCCGGACCTCACGCATATCGGCTCCGTGCGCGGCACGGGCTACCTGAGGCGCTACATCGCCGATCCGACGCGTTTTTATCCCAACGCGGTCATGCCGAGCTTCAAGAACCGGCTGACGGAAGTGCAAATCGAGGATATCGCCCGGTTCCTAAAGGGTCCGCGCCGTCAGCCTAAAAAAAGCTAGGACTGCAGGGCCGCGATGCGCTCCGCCAGGGGCGGATGGGTGGAGAGCAGGGCCATGATGCCGCCCGACTTGCCCGCGATCTTCAGGGTGGCCAGGGCCTGGCCGCGGTCGTCGACGGGCTCGTAGGCCCGCTGCAGGGCCTTGAGCGCGGCGACCATTTTCTCCCGCCCGGCCAGCCCGGCGCTGCCCGCGTCGGCCCGGAACTCGCGGCGGCGCGAGAAGAAGGCCACGACCATCATCCCGAAAAAGCTCAGGACGATCTCCAGCAGGAAGACCACCAGGTAGTTCATCGAGCGGCCCCGGTCCTCGCCGTCGCGCGAGCGGGCGCTGATGGCGAAGGCGATGGCCCGGGCCAGGAACATGACGACGGCGTTGATGATGCCTTGGATCAAGGTCATGGTGACCATGTCGCCGTTGGCGACGTGCGATATCTCGTGGGCGAGAACCCCCTCGAGCTCGGAGCGGTCCATCGCGCGCAGCAGGCCGGTGGAGACCGCGACCAAAGCGCGGCTCTTGGTCGGGCCGGTGGCGAAGGCGTTGAGCTCGGGGCTTTGGTAGACCCCGACCTGGGGCAGCGCGGGCAGCCCGGCCGTGCGGGCCAGGCGGTGCACCAACTCGACCAGTTCCGCGGCCTCTCCGCGCGCCTCACGGGGGTCGATGACCTCCACGCCCATCATCCACTTCGCCATCATCCGGGATATCCCCAGCGAGATGAAGGCCCCGCCCATGCCCCAGACCAGGCAGAAGTACATGAGCGCTTGATAATCGATGCCCGAGGCGGATAAATAGGGCCGGACGCCCAATAGATTCAGGGTGATCGAAAGCGTGAGCAGGATGAGGACGTTGACCGCCATGAAGAGGAAAATTCGCTTGATCCAGGCCATAGGTTAACCTCCTGAACGGGATTTGAATGATTTTAGCAAATCAAGACCAGCGC
>JAQUMZ010000099.1 GCA_028717865.1 Elusimicrobiota bacterium
GTCGCGATCAACGCCGGAACCCTGGACCTGCTGGGCTCGACGCTGGCCGTGCGCGGCAGCTGGACCCCGGCTCCGGGAACGCTGGTGCGGGGAGGCTCCAGCACCGTGGTGTTCGACGGCGCCGGCCCGGCCCCGCAGCGCGTCGCCTTGCGGGCCGGCAGCTCCTTCTACAACCTGATCTCCTCGGCGGCCGCCGCGCTGGTGGTCCAGAGTCCGCTGGAGGTGGCCCGGAACATGGAATTGCATCGGGGCACCCTGCAGATATCGAGCCGCGCCGTGACGGTCGGGGGCGACCTGCTGCGCCCGGGAGCCGCTTCCCTGCTGGCGCGGGGCTCGACCGTGACCCTTTCCGGCGCGCAAATGCAGTCCCTGGCCTTCGGTTCCCTGGACACCCTGGTGGCCGACGGCCCCGGCGGAGCGCGTCTGACGGGGGACATGACGATCTCCAATCGCTTCGCCGTCCCGTCCGGCCGCGCTTTCGACGGCGGCGGCCGCGTGCTGACCATCACCGGCTCGAACTTCGAGACCGCCGGGGCCGACTACACGGCGTCGGCGCCCGGGCACGCGGTCGTGCTGAATCCCGCCTCCGGTTCGGCGCGGGCGGCCGCGGGCAGCAAGGTCAACGGCGGCCTGACGGTGGCCGCCGGCCGGGCGCTCGTGCTCGACGGCGACCTCGAATTGTCCGGTTTCGGCAGCGTTCTCAACGTCCAGACCGGGGGCAGCGTGGTCAACGCCGCGGGGGGCTCCACGATCACCTTCCGGGACACGGCCGACCTGGCGCCGTCCGCGGGCCGTAACTGGACCTACGGAGGCGCGGCGGGCGCCTCCTGGCTCGTCTTCACGGGGACGGGGACGGCCCGCGGCGCCTCCATGTCCAGCAATACCCTGGGCAACCTGCGCGTTAATCTAGCCGGCGACACCTCCACCTTCCAGCATCCCGATCTCGCGCTCACCGGCTCCGTGGTCGTGGAGTCCGGCGTATTCAAACCCGCCGGCGGCGCGACCCTGTCCCTCGGAGGGGACTTCCTCCAGACCGGGGGCGAAATCGACTACGTCTGCGCGGGGACCGGCACCGTCAGGTTCGCCGGCCCCTACGCGCAGAGGATCGCGCTGCGGCCCGGCCACTCGCTGGAGGCTTTTCGGGTGGATTCGGGGACGGCGGCCGTGGCGCAATCGGACCTCAACATCAGGGGCGATTTCCGCGTCTCCAGCGGCGTCTTCCAGGCGGGGTCCTTCTTCCACCGCCTCGGCGGACGGTTCCGGGTGGAGCCGGGCGGGCCCCAGTTCCGCGCCCAGGCCAGCACCTGGACGCTCGACGGCGACGCCTGGCAGGACGTGAGCCTCCCGGCCGGGGGGGCTTTCCACGGCTTGACGGTCGCGGTCTCCAGCGCCCTGCTCGGCGTTTCGTTCTCGGCGGACGTCCTGACCGACCGCGTGGCGGGCGGGACCCTGGTCTTCGTTTCGGGCCAGAATTTCTCCGTGGGCGAGTTGCGGCTGGCCGGCGGGGCCGGGCCCGCCGGCCGCCTGCGGCTGCGCCCCGCTACGGAGGGGGCGCCGTTTTCCATGTCGCTGCTGGGGGTGTCGAGCGTGACCGCCGTGGACGTAAGCTCCTGCGACGCCTCCGGCGGACTGGTCATACACGCCAACGACGGCTCCAGCCTGGATTCCGGCGGCAATTCCAATTGGAATTTCAAGCCCAGCCTCAAGGTCATGGCGCCCGGTCCCCAGCAGGCCGGGACGCCCTTCCCGATCGCGGTCCGGGCCGTGGACGCCTCGGGCAATCCGGTTCCCGGCGTAGCTTTCCCCGTCGCCCTATCCTGGACCGAGAACTACGTTTCCACGCCCGCGGCCCTGAACTTGGTCGACGGGGCCACGATCTTCAGCAACGTGGTCCTGCGCACGGCCCAGACCGTCTCGATCTATCCCCAGGCCTCGGCGCAGGCCTTTTCCACCGAGGGCGCGCAGGCCGTGGTCGGCCCCGGACCGCTGAGCCGCCTGCAGGTGCTCATGCCGGGCGAGGCGCCCCTGCCGGGCTCCGCGGCGGGCAAAACCGGG
The DNA here is from genome assembly GCA_028717865.1 of Elusimicrobiota bacterium. Lineage (GTDB taxonomy): Bacteria > Elusimicrobiota > Elusimicrobia > UBA1565 > UBA9628 > UBA9628. The sequence goes on from JAQUMZ010000099.1 coordinate 2,056, forward strand.
CTGCTGGAGCTCATCGCGGCCGACAAACCCTTCTCGGCGCAGGTGCGCGGCACGGACTCGTTCTGGAACCTGGTGCCCGGGGCCGCCGACGACGTGGAGCTGTCCACCGCCGCGCCGCTGCCCGGGAATTTGCCCCAGCGCGCGACCCTCAGCGCCGGCGCGACGGTGTTTTCCTTCGTGGTCCTGACCGCCAGCGCCGCCTCCGTCGCCTTGACGGCCGCGGACCTCAGCGATCCCGGGGGGGTGCAATCCGACGTCGGGACCCCCACGTCCGTCTTCGCGGCCAGCCCGTATTCGCCGAGCGTCTCGATCGCCGTTCCGGCCTACGCGACCCTGGTGACCCTCGGCGGGGCCCTGACCGGAACCGCCGCGGACGACGTGGCGATCAGCCGGGTGATCGTGGCCGTGCAGCGCAAGGATTCCGGGCTTTTCTACAGCTGGTCGCCGCCGGCCTTCGATTCGCCGGAGCCGGTCTATTCCTTGGCGGAGGCGGCTCCGCATTTGGGACGCTCGGTGTCTTGGCGGGTGGCGCTGGCCGACGCCGTTCTCGCCGACCGGACGAGCTACTACGTCCTGGCCGTCGCCACCAATCCCAGCGACCATCTCACGGTGGCGCAAACCACCTTCACCTTCCTGCCCTCGGCCCTGGCCGCGGGCGACCCTGGGGACGGGGAAGGGACGGCCGCGGCGCTGACCCCCGCGACGGCGGGTTGCCAGGTGCTGACGGCGACGGTGATCTTCACGGCGGGGGGGCGGGGCGTGGCGGCGGGCGGCGCCGTCGCGGTACATCTGCCCGACGGCTGGACCCGCCCGGAGGCCTGGAGCGACGCGGATCCGCCGGCGGCTCCGGGCTCCCTGCACGTGGGCGCCACGACGGCCTTCGCCGTGGACTTCAATCCGCCGCAGGCCGACAGCGCGACCCTGGGCGACAATTGGGTGCTGTTCCGGCCCCTGGCGCCGCTGACGCCCGGCCAGAGGATATTCTTAACGTTCCGCGCCCTGCCTGCGGCGTCCGCCGCGCCCTTCGATTTCGCGGTCATGAGCCGCGGCGGGCCCGCGGGCCGGCTCAAGGCCCTGGCCGATTCCCCGCGCCTGAGCCTGCCTCCCGGCCCCCCGGCGCGGCTGGCCTTCGCGCCGCCGGCGCCGTTCGTCCTCGGCCCGCTGCAGACCGCGCCGACCATGGAACTGCGCCTTACCGACGCCTGCGGCGCTTCCACCGTGGCCGCGGCGAATTTCGGCGTCAGCATCTCCGCCGGACGGTTCGACGAGGCGGATCGGACCGCCGTGTTCTACGCCGCGGGCGGCGCCTTGCTGCCCTCCTCCCGCGTGTCTTTCCTCGTCAATCAAAGCTCGGGCGACGCCAAATTTTACTTCCGCACCTCCACTACGGGCGTCAGCTTCGAACTGGTCATGGCCACCGCGTCCATTCCCGGCGTCGGACTGGTCTCGGCGTCGCGCTTCGCGGCTTTGCCGGCCAGCTCGCCGTCGTTCGCCTCGGTGTCGGCGGACGCCGGCACGCCCGAGCCCGGCTCGAAGTCGGCCTCCATCGCCGTCCCCGGCGGCCAGGCGTTCGTCAACTTCGTCCCGTCCGACCCGGCCCTGCGCTGGACGGCGACGGTTTCGAGCTGCGGCGCGACCTTCTTTCCTCCCTGGTTCCAGCGCTCGGGCGCCGGCGCGCCGGGACGGGAGCTGTCCTGGAACGGCTTCGACGAGTCCGTCTTCCCCGCCCGGCTGGCCGGCCCGGCCACCTATTTCGTGCGGCTGGAGTTCGAGGGCGGCGCGGGGCGGGACGATTCCCTGCGCCTGGCGGTGGCGCCGTCGCCTTCGATCTTCGGCGACCTGGGTCCGGGCGGCGCCCGCGCCCGGGTGCGCGCCTACGGGCCGGGGGCGGGCCCGGGGAGCTTCGCCGTCGCCTCCGCCACGGGATATTTCCAGATTTTCGGGCTGCGCGCCGGCGCGGCTTACGGCATCGAGGCCTCCACCGTCGTCTGGCTCCAAAGCCGGCCGCTGGAGCTTTCGGTGTCGAGCGCGGGCGTGGCGGCGGCTACGGGCGGGGCGGACGCCGGCGCCCTCGCCTTTCCGACGCCGGGCGTGGCGCGCGTCAGCGCCGCCTTGCCCATCGCCGCCGCGCGCGAGCTTTGGGGCCGCGCGACGCTGCGCGACGCCTCCGGCGCGGCGCGCGACCAGGCCACCGTGCACTTCGCCTCCATGAGCGCCGCCTCCGACGACGGCGCCCGGGCCGTGGGCGCCGACGCCAGCTCTTGGACCGTGCTGGGCGCCGCGCCCGGGGTTTACGCCTTGGAACTGGAATTGGCGGGGATCGGATTCTCCACCCGGGTGGAGGGCGTGGCCTTGGCCGCGGGCGCCGTCACGGACATCGCGGCGTCCCTGCCGCGCAAAGCCGCGGTGGCGGGAAACGTGATCCTGCCCTCCACCACGGCTTTCGGCGCCTGGGTTTCGGTCGAGGCGCGGCTCAACGGCTCGAGTTCCGCCGTTTTGACGGGAGCCCTGGTGCCCGGCGCCGCCAGCGGGCCGCCGCCGGGGCCGCTCAGCGCGCCCTACGCGCTTTACGGCCTCGAGCCGGGTTCCTGGACGCTGACCGCGCGCGCCCAGGGCTTTGCCGCGGCGTCGCGCGCGGAGGTTTTGGGCAGCACGGACTCCCGGTTCGGGTTCGACCTCGCCCTTGGCGCCGGGGGCGTCATCCGGGGGACCGCGACGGTCCTGGGCGACACCCGCGGGCGCAGCGACTCCGGCCCCGGCTCCTGGCCGGGGCCGGGATTCTCCCTGCTCGTCACCGCCTTCAACGCCGCCACGCTGGCGCAATCCTCCGCGAAGGTGCTCCTGGCCACGGGCGCCGCGGCGGTCTCCAGCACCTTCACGCTCGGCGGGCTCGAGGACGGCGTCTACCTGGTCGCCGCCGAGCTCGACGGGTTCGAGGCGGCCCGGCGGACCGTCGTCGTCGCGGGCGGCGCGGGCGAGGCGGACTTGGCCCTGCGCGGCCCCGATGCCCGCTTGCGCCTGGCCCTGCGCCTGCCCGCGGGCCGGCAGCCGGCCGTCGATGCCGGCAAGACCTCCCTGCTGCTGCGCGGGCCCTCGTCGGCGGCCGTGCTGCGGCAGGACCTTACGGCCGGAGCCACGACGCAGTTCTTCGCGTCGAGCGCGACCGTCCTGCTGGGGCCCTTCGCCCCCGGCACCTACGTCGCCGACGTCCTCTTCGGCCCGACCGGGGCCTGGGCCAGCAGCGGCACGCTGCTGCGGCAGGGCGCCACGGCGTATTTGGAACTGGACCTGGCCGGGGCGACCACCACCCTGCGGGGCGCGGTCGCCTTGGGCGGGGGCTTGGTGGTATCGAGCGCCGATTTCTCCGTGGAGGTAAGCTCCATGGCGGGCCTGCTGGCCTTGTCGCCGACCACGGGCTACTGCCTCATGGGCTCGACCGCCCCGGTGTCCTTGCCGGCCCTGCATATGGAGCTGCTGCCCGTGCGTCCGCGCGAGGGGCAAAGTTCCTTCCTGGAGGGGCCCTTGCCCGCGGCTCCCCCCGGCGGCTGTTCGACCGCGGCCCTGTCCGTCTCCGGCCTGGCGCCCAATTCCGCGCACGCTTACGCGGCGGCGATCTCCGCCGACGGTTCCTTCGCGTTTTCCAATCTCCCCTGGGGGGACTACTGGCTGCGCCTGGCGGGCGGCTTGGACGGCCTGCTGGCCGACGGCGGAGCCCTGTCCGCGGCGGGCCGGGCGGTGCGGGTGAGCTCCGCGACGCCGCCGGCTTTCGTGCGCCTGGATCCCGGCGGGGCGGTCTGCGGAGACCTGATCCTGCCCGCCCAGACCAGGGCCAGCCGCAGCTTCCTGGTCGCGCTGCGCGACGCCTCGGGGGCGGCGGCCCGGCAGGCCACGGTCACGCTCAACGATTCCGACCGCGCCGCCTACCGGCTCGGCGGCGTGGCGGCGGGGGACTATGTCCTGACCGTGACGGACCTGGGCTGGCCCACGCGCTACGCCGCCTCGCCCCGCGCCTTGACCGCTTCCGGGCTGTTCCAGCCGGGGCAGGACCTGGCCTTGAGCCGGACGGGGGTCATCACGGGCCGTTTGGCGGTGGAGACCTTCGGCCTCGACGGCGGCCGGCAGTTCGCGGCGGCCGGCGCCTCGAACCCGGACCTCCTGCCGCGGGAGCTTCGCATCGAGGCTCGCGCCGATCCCTATTTCCCCGGCGGCCTGGCGGCGGCCCGCCGGACGCAGGACGGCGTCCTGGCCTTGGACGAGTCGGACCGGTTCGTCATCGAAGGGCTCCTGCCGGGGCTCTACCACGTCCGCGCGGCCGCGGCGGGCTCGAGCCTGGCGCCCGCCGATATCCCCGCCGTCGAGGTCCGGGAGGGCGGGGTCAGCGACGTGGGCGTCATGAACCTGCCCTCGGCGGCGCGCCTGCGCGGCCGCGTCGTGGACGCCGGCAGCGGCGCGGGGCTCGCCGGCGTGCCGGTGGAGGCCAGGCCTTCCCTGCGCCGGGGCTACGAGGATGCCGCCGCCGCCGCCTGGACCGACAGCAGCGGGGCTTTCGTCCTGGCCGGGCTCGATCCCCGGGTCCGCCTCTACGATATCGCGGCGGCCGGCCGCGGCCGCGCGCTGGCCGCAGACGCCTTGCCGCCTTACGAAAGCCGGGTCCTGTATTCCGTGGACGTCGGCTCCGTGCCCGAGATCGCGCTGCGTCCCGCGCCGTATTACATCCGCGGGCGCTTGAGCGCGCCTCCGGGGGGGCCGCCGCTCGCCCTGCCCTTCGGCGCCGGCGCGGGGCCGGCGCCCGGCGCGGTCGTTTTGCTGCAGCGCTGGAGGGACATCCCCTCGGAAAACCCGGTGGCCGACAGCCAGGCCCAGAGCGACGCGCAAGGCTACTTCTTCATCCCGGCCCTGGCCGCCGGGACCTATCAGCTGACCGCCGCCGCGCAAGGCTACGCGCCGCTCAAGCGCGTGGTCGCGATTTTCGCAGCGCCGGTGGACCTCGGCGAGCTGAGCCTGACCGCGGGCGCGGCCCTTTCCGGACGCCTGCTCAAGCCCGGCGGCGCGGCCCCGGCCGCGGGCGACGTCCGCTCGGTGGCCGCCGTGACCGAGGATTTGTCCGAGGTTCTTTTCGGCGCGGTGGAGCTTGAGCCGATCTCGGGGTCGGTCTCCGGCTACCGGATCGACGGCTTGCGCGCCGGCGTCCCCTACCGGCTGATCGTGGTCGGCGGCGCGGGAGAGATAATCTCTCCCGAGGCGGGGCGCTCGGTGACCCTGGCCGGGGCCGGCGAGTCGCGGTGGCTGGACCTGGTCCTGCGGCCGGAGGCGCCCGCGGTCGCGGCGCGGGCCCGCCGGGTCGGGGAGGAGTTCGAGCTGCTTTTCGAGTTCAGCCAGCCTTTGCGGCGGCGCCTGGCCTGCGACGACGATCTGGAGCTGCTGCTGAGCACGGCCGGCGCCTCCGGCGCCTTGAGCCGGCGCGAGCTCTCCGATGACCGCCGGCAATTGCGGGCGGCGTACGCCCCGGCTTTCGGCGCGAGCGAGTCGAGCTTCACGGTGCGCCTGCGCGGCTACAGCGCCGTCGCCGACCCCGACGGCGCCGATCCCGCCAACCCGGAGTTCGCGTTCGTTTCCACGGCGGCCTTTTTCTCCGGCGTGGACGGCTTGAGCCGCGGGCGCGTCCCCAACTATTCCGGCGGCAATCTGGCGGTGGACGGCGACGCCGGCCGGGTGAGCCTGCCTCCGGGCGTCTTCCGGGTCGAGGCTTCCTCCTGCGTCGAGGTCGCGCTGCAGGTGTCGCGGGAACCATTGGCGGGCGGGTGGGGCGCCGCCGCGGGCGGGGGCCTCGCGGCCATGCGCAGGCCGCCGGCGGCCTACCCGGCCGGGCTTTTGCGCGCCTTGGCCGCCGCGCCGCCCGAGGTCCGGCCGTTGAGCGCCTTTTACGACGTGGGGCTGGCTCCCGGCGCGCGCGCCGACCTGGCCCGGCCGGCGCAGTTGAGCCTCGCCTATTCCACGGGGGTCGATCCCGCCAAGCTCAACGTCTACTGGTACAACGCCGCGGCTAACGCCTATATCCTCCAGCAGGACGTGACCGGGGCGCCGGCCGCCGTGGACGCGGGCAACCGCACGATCACCACCAGCGTCAACCACTTCTCGACCTTCGGGCTCTTCGAGGCCGGC
>JAQUMZ010000100.1 GCA_028717865.1 Elusimicrobiota bacterium
CCTCGGTCCGATATCTGAAGTGGATACAGGAGCGCATCACCTCGGCTTCGGACATGATTCTGCCCGTGGCCGGCGCGGCCGCGGTCGGACACGCCTCGTTCCCGGATCGGGTCATGTCGCGCCAAGGCGCGCTTCCTGATCCGGGGGGGGCCGCGCGCCTAGACGCCCTGGCCCGCTCCCGGCGCATACTCGCCGACGTCGCCCAGGACCACGGCGTGGCCCAGGATCGGCTCCTGGACCGGGTCCAGTGGCGCGACGTCTCCGCGGCCCGGCGCTGCGCCGTGCACCGCATCTGGAAGGAAGCCAAGCTCGGCGTCACCGAGATCGCCCGCATGTTCAACCGCACCCCCGGCGCCATCAGCCAGATCGTCCGTTCCATGGAACTTGGCGCCAGGCATTGCTCTAAATGCGCCAATTCGGGGTCGGCGCGGCCAAAAGGCGCGAATCCCGGAGCCAGAAGAAAGGTGTGGATATAGGTGCCAGGCATTGCATAATTGCATAATGGTTTTCAAACCGAAAAAACTGTTGGATTAGCGGCCCTTTTTCCAGACTTCGCAAATAAAGCAAGGAACGTCCCCATCCAAAGGGCCCATAGGAGTTAGGCCGAAATAGAGCTTGGCGTGCGGGTCTTTGGGCACCTAATTATCTCCGCGATTTTCGTATTTTTATTTGTATGCGGGACAAGGTTGTCGCGGTATTATTGTCCCTTTCCGTGCTGGCGGCCGCTCCGGGGACGGCGTCCTACGCGGCCGCGGCCGAGGTGTTCGCCAGACCCGCCAAAGGCGGCGCCGCCGGGCCTGCGGTCCTGCCGGCTTTGAAGGCGGGCCTCGCCTCCGCCTTGGCGCCAAGTCTGGCCGCGCCGGCCTCCCTTAACGGCGCTTTGTCGGGCCTGCATTCCGGCGCCCCGGGCCTCGACGACCGTCCGCCGGCGCCGTCCGCCGGCGCGGAAGTTCGTGCCGCCGCCGTCCCGCGTCCGGTTGAGGCCGCGCCAGCCGCCGATCCCCAGGCTCCCCTGGAGCAGCTGAAGGCCGCGGCCGATCCGGCGGGCCGCGAGTCCGGGATATCCGGCCCGGGGCCGGGCGCGGGCGCGGCCTTCGACGGCTCGCGTTCCGACGCGGACGCTCCCGAGCTGAACCGCTACATTCACGAAAATTATTTAGGCTGGAGGAATGTCCGGGGCGCGCGCTACGATCCCGGCCTCAAGCCCCTGCCGGCCGCGGCCGGCGCCGACCGGGTGATCGAACAGCTGGCCAGGCAATTCGGCTTCAGCCGGGCCGAGCTGGTTGACCTGGCCAAAAAATACCGATTGACCCCCGAGGATCCGGTCTCGGATTGGCTCGCGGTCTACGACCGGATGCAGGACTACAACCGGCGCCAATTCAAGATCCTCGATCGGAAGAAATACGAAGGGTTCCGCCGCTTGGCCAACAAGACCTATGCCGAGGGCTGGAGCGGGACGCTGCAGCGGGCCGCCGAGCTGCACAAGCATATCCTGGGCTTCTTCCTGCGCTTGCCCTACCACCTCTTCGACAGCTTCGTGTTCGGCTATTTCCGGCAGAACATCAGCTTCGCCTTTTGGCATTCCGCCGAGAATTTCCTGGACCTGAAGGATCCCGATCATAAGAAATCCCCGAAAGACGTCGAGGACGGCAAGCGGCCGACCCTGAAATGGCTGGAGGAAGTCCTGCACCAGCACGCGTTCAGAAATCTGGGCGCATGGGCGCGCCTTAGGACCACCCCCTGGGTCCGGCTGACGGACCGCTTCCTGATCCAGCCCGTGCTGGCGCCCCTGCTGCAGTTCGTGTCCCGCCGCCTGGCCTTGGCGGCCATGAGCGCGGTGGCCATGGGCCTGCTGGGGGCCTTCGCCCCGGCCCTGCCGCTTTCCTTCGCCTTGGCCGCGATACCGATCCTCGGGCCGTTCCTGCTGATCGTGGCGCAGGGGGTGCCCGCAGGCCTGGGCTTCATCCCGGTCGTGGGGCCCATCCTGGCCCCGGTCGTGGCCGCCGCGGCCAACGCCTTGCTCAAGGACCTCGTGCTGGGGCCCCTGCTCAATACCCTGATCCTCTCCTCGCTCATGACCCTGCCCGCATCCTATCGCGAGCAGGCCTTCGAGCTGCGCAAGCTCGATCCCACCTCGCCGCTCTCGGTCGCGGACCGGGTGCGGGCCCTGGGCCGCGCCTTGGCCAGCGCATCGTTTTGGAGGCAGAACCTCAGGTCTTTCGTGAGCATGGCCTCCGTGGGCGCGGAGATCGAGGGCATCATGGCCTACGCCGGCTCCCTGGACGGGCTGCTCAGCCCGGGCTGCGAAGCCCTGACCGGGCGCAAGTTCGCGGTCTTCCAGTCCATCGGGGCCGCGGTGGAGCGGCCCCAAGGTGAAAGCCCCATACCATTCGGCGGTGCGATCACCTGGGGCAACGTGCTGCTCTACAAGGCGCAGGAGGCGCTGGGCCTCAATATCTCGGATATGACCATGCGCGCCGTGCTCGGCCTCAAGGGCGCCGCCCACGACACGGCCGAAAACGCCGCCTTGGCGGACTTAAGCGCCCAGCAGGCCGTGGCCTCGGCCTCGCATCGGCCCGATTCGTCGGGCTACCAGGTCGATCCCGAGCTCTACCAGCAGGGGCCCGAGGCGGTGCTGGCCCGCATCAAGGAGCTGGCCGCGCAGCCGGGCGCCCTGGGGCGCGAGATCGCGGCGGTCCAGGACCACATGGCCCGCCTGGAGGCCGAATTGCGCGACACCGAGGGCCGCGCGGCCCAATTGCGCGGCCAGAGCCGGCCCATAAGCGAGGTGGAGCGCGCCGAGTACGAACGGCTGCTGGCCGAGCTGCAGGGCAAGCGCGAGGAGGATTACGTCCAGTCCAAGCTCGCCCAGCTGCACGACCTCAAGAATCCCCGCTCCGAGGACCTTGAGCGTCTGCGCGAGCTCAAGCGCCTGCAGGACCACTACGAGGCCGTCCTGCTGCCGCCTCCGCCGGGGCCGGACGGCATGCTGGAGGACCTCTCCTTCAAGGACGCCTCGCTCAAGGCGCTCTCCGAGCACATGGCGCAGCTGGCCGGGCGCGGGCCGCCGGCCGAGGGGGCGCGCGGCGGCCCGCCCGTGGACGCGGCCGTGGCGCAGAGCATCTCCAAGCTCGCCCAGGAGATAGAGGATCTGCGGGGCCAGGTGCGCGCGGAGATGGCCAACCGAGACGCCGCCTCCGGGCTGCTCGCCGTCGCCAACAAGTCGCGCAACATGGCCCTGCGCGACCGGCGCGACGGCAAGGAGATGCTGGAGTTCCACCAGAACCTTTCCCGCCTGGCCACGGTCATGGACCTGGCCCTCTCGCTCAACGAGATCGCGGCGGCCCAGGCCGCGATCAAGCAGATGATGGACCTGCTGGACAAGAAACTCGACAAGATCAACCGTTCCCGCGCGGGCAATCAGCAGGGGCAGCAGCAGGCCGCGGGCAACAACCTCGACGTCGAGAAGTGGCGCGAGGAACTGCGCCAGACGATCAAGGACGACGACGCCACCAAGGCCCGCGTCGTGGAGAATCAAGGCAAGGCGACCCTGGCTTCCGCCCGCTTCCAGGCCTTCCGCAACGACATGTCCGGCCTCATCGGGCACATCAAGGCCGAGGACGGCGGCTCCGGGGGCGACCCCTTGCGGGAGTACCAGCGGCGGTTGGACCTGCTGCCGCAGGCGGTCAAGTGGCGCACCGACGGCGGCAACCCGAACGATCCCGACGCCTTCAGCCTCAAGCAGTTCCAGGACGACCTGGCCCTGGTCGAGGACTACGTCAAGCGCGCCCAGGACGGCATCTCCCAGCTGCAGACCATGCCGGTGGAATACGCCGGGGTCGCCATTATCGCCGTGCCCGGTCCCGAGGTCAACGTCAAGAACCCCACCAAGGAGCAGGTCCTGCAGATCCTGGCCGAGCGCCAGGCGTACTGGCGGGACAAGCGGGCCGATTACCAGAAATCGCTCGATACCGTCACCCGCCGCATGGACCCCAACAACGGGCGCGCCGTGCTCGACGAGTTCGGCGACGCCGCTCCGGAGTCCCTGCCGCGCTGGCGCGCGCAGCAGGCCGACGAGCTGGCGCGGTCCAAGACCAAGGCGCAGCAGTATCTGGCCCAGCTCGACGCCCTGGCCGGGCACATCAACGCGGTCACCGGCTCCAACATCCCCATGCTCTCGTCCTTGCCGGTCGACGAGCTGCGGGCCCAGCTGCCGGCCTACGGAGACAAGCTGCGCGCGGTGAAATTCCCGCCGAGCGAGAACAACCCCGACGTCTTCGTGGCCCAGATGGACCTGGTCTCGGTGGCGAAGATCCTGCCCTACGCCGCGCACGAGGTCGTGCACTGGGCGCGCGCCGACGCCACCATGACCGAGATCGACAAGGCCCTGGCCACGACCCTGCCCGAGGCCCGGGACAAGATCGGCGCGGTGGTGCGCATGCTCGACGACGTCCTGGCCGACGTCGACGCCGACCGCGACTACATGAACAGAGGCGGCAGCCCGCAGGCGCTCATCGACCGCAAGCTCGCCCTGGTGCAAGTCAAGATACTGCCCGTGCTGCGCGACGCCAAGGCCCTGCTGGAAAACACGTTGATCCCCTGGCAGCGCTCGTCCATAGACACGGCCCAGCCCCGGAGCGGCAAGCTCTTCGAACTCTTCGACTGCCAGAAGACCCTCTGGACGGAGATCCAGGAGCTCTACGACAAGACCGTGCCCTGGGCCATGGCCCCCTACGGCGCCGCGGAGGGCAACAAGGCCGAGGGCCACGCCCTGATCGCGGATTTCCGCAAGAAGCTGACCGACAACCGCGACGGCTACGAAGACGCCAAGGGCCACAACAAGGGGGTCAAGGAGTACCAGGCCGAGGTCCAGAACCGCAAGGACCCCAACTACGCCGGCACCGAGGTCATGTACGGCGAGACCCAGCCCTACAGCCTGCCGCGCAAGATCTCCCAGTACACCGCCGAGCGCGCCCAGCGCGCCGCCGAGATCAACGCCCAATCGGGGCAGATCAACGAGATCCTGGGCAAGATCGAGGCCCTCTCGCACGGCAAATACAGCTTCCAGTCCTACCGCCTGCCCGCCAACGTGACCGCCGACGACGCGGGCGTCGCCCGCGTCCAGGGCCTGGTGGACAACGGGACCCTGCGCGGCCTGGGCAACCGGCTCACGGCCGTGGGCAACGAGGCCTCGGCCGCGGCGGGAAGCATCGGCCTGGGCCTGGGCGGCGGCAACACCGTGCCCGTCGGGACCCAGCCCCCCATCAGCCTTTCCGAGCAGCAGCAGATCGCCCTGCTGTGCCTGGAGGCCGCCAAGCGCCTGGTGCCCTCGAGCGCCACCGCGCCCGAGTCGGCGGCCTGCTACTACGCGGTGGCGCGCTTCCTCTTCTCGGACGGCATCATCGACGCGGCCCAGGACGGTTTGCAGAACCAGGTGCCCGTGGCCGAAGCCTTCCTGGCCAAGCTCGCCAAGGTCCTCTCCGGCGCCATAGACGACACGGCCCGGGACGACGCCTACGTGGATTCCGGGGGGACGTCCGAAAGCCAGGAGGCCCTCTACGCCCGCAAGAACGCCACCTTCGGCGGCCTGGCCGCCATCCTCCAGGAGGCCGCCGCCTTCTTCGACGTCAAGCAGACCTGGAACCAGGCCTCCTTCGCCACCATAGACAAGGTCGCGTCCTACTACAACTCCCTGGGCGACGTCTACGACGCGGGGCTGCAGGTCAACGATTCCGAGGTCACGGCCCTGCAGAAGATGCGCGAGGCGCTAAAGAAGACCTACGACGAGTTGGAGGCCAACCGCCGCAAGGTCACCGCCTGGATGACCCAGCTCAACGATCCTCACGAGAGCGCCCTGCGCCGGGTCAGCGACAGCATCTCGGAGCTCCAGGTCAAGACCCGCGCGGTGCTGGAGGCCAACGTCGAGTACCACAAGCTCAAGGACCAGGTCGACCGCAGCCAGACCATACTGAGCTCCTTGCTGGTCCGCGCCGACGCCAAGCAGAAGGAACTGCAGGCCGAGCTGGCCAAGCCCGCCGCGCAGGGCTCCCTGCCCCCCGAGCTCGTGGAGCGCGTCGCGGCCTTGCGGCCGGGCGCCGGGGGGGCCTGGGCCCTGCCGGGAGCCGATCCCAGGCAGACGCAGGCGCTGGTCGTGCGCAAGGCCGAGTTCGGGTCGTTCTTGGACGCGGTCCTGGGGGCCTTCCAGGGCCGCAATTCCGGGCTGGACCTTTCCTCCCTCAAGGGCGAGCTGCTCAAGGACCCCCGCGGGCTGGCCGGCCTCATCCCCGGCGCCGCCGTGCTGGATTTCGGCGACACGGCCGACGGCTTCTACCTGGTCTACCAGACGCGCTTCGCCGTCCCCAACGGCCTGGAGACCGGCAACTGGATCACCCTGGGCAACGTGGCCCAGCTCTGGGGCAACAACATCAGCGTCAGCGGCTATCAGTTCGCCAGCCCGCCCAACGACTACAACGCCCCCTACGGGGACAAGGGCGTGGAGGTGCAGGTCGAGTCCCTGCAGGGCCGCAAATGGGTCAACTACCTCAACGTGGCCCTGCACCGCTTCGCGCTGGACGTGCCGGCCGACATGAAGATGGAAACGCAGGCCAAGGCCACCCGCGTCATGATCTTCGATGATTTCGCCATGATGCTGCTGGGCGACCGGCTCTACGTGGGCCTGGCCGGTTTCGCCGACTTCGCGGCCAATAAGCCCGCCCAGCAGCCGATCTACTACGGCGGCAACTTCACCGCCTCGCTCAAGCTCACCGAGGTCATGCGCCTCAACGCCAAGCAGCAGGCTCTCTTCGCCAGCGACCCGCGCAAGTTCATGCAGGAGGTCAACCTCGACTTCACCGGCTACGATCCCGACCTGAACCGGACCTTCCAGATCTCCGCCGAGGGCGAGAAAAAGAACTACTTCCGCACCGAGGTGGGACCCTCCTTCGACCTCGCGCGGCTGCTGCGGTCCCAGGACGCCTTCACCCTCGACCTCTTCTTCGCCAACACCTCGGGCACCGACGACATCGCCCAGCGCTCCATCGGCGCCACGGTGCTCAAGGGCTTCACCATTCGCGGCTCCGACGGCAAGCCCAAGGCCCAGATCACCAACCGCCTCACCGGCGAGCTGGGGGAGAGCTACAACAGCGTGACCGACCGGCTCTCGGTGACCCTGCCGGACTACGGCGTGGTGGTCAGCGGCGAGGGCAAGATACTGGGTTCGGCCAAGACCTATTACGGGGAGGTCGCCAAGCAGATCGGCGGGCGCACGACCTTCGCGGTGGGCTACGGGTCGCGCTACGTGGGCATGAACAACCGGCTGTCGCTGTCGGCCAACACTTCCTTCACCCTGGGCGAGCTGTGGCAGACCGTCATCGGGAAGGCGGCCTCCGAGCTCAAGGGCGGCGAAACCCTCAAGGTCTTCGACAAGAAGCTGGACGACTTCTTCGCCGAGTCCTCCCGGCCGGCCGAGGGGGGGCGCGCCGCCCCCACGGTGGCGGCGCTAAAGGCCGTGTTCCAGCGCGACGTGGCGCGCCAGCTCGTCAGCCAGGAAATCGGCCGGCTTACGCGCGACATCCAGGACCTGCGCAAGGCCGGGGCCTTCCTGGACAACACGCGCATGCGCGGCATGGTGGGCTTCGTGACCAATCCGATCTCCAACGACGAGACCGACCGCGCCGTGGGCGGCGGCTTCGTGGCGGGCACCTTCACGGAGCTGAGCCTGACCAAGTCCCAGAAGGCGCTCGTGGCGGCCAAGGCCGAGTCGCTCTACCGCGAGGGGCTGCGCCTGCAGACCCGTTTCGTGGACCTGGTCAAGGGCTGGCAGGAGGCGGTGATCGCCATGGCGCGGGCGCAGTGGGAGCTCAAGATGGCGGAGTTCTCCGTGCAGAACGCCCCCTCCGAGGCCGCCCGGCGCGAGGCCGCGGTGCGCCGGACCCGGGCCGCGGCCGCCCTGCACGAGGCCCTGGTGCGCTACAACGCCCTGGCCGGCCGGCCCGCGGACGCCGAGCCGCCCTTCGCCAACCTCGACGCCGCCGACCTCGAGTCGCTGCTCTACGAGATCCGCATGACCGTTGCGGCCCCGGAGCGCCTGGCCGAGGTGCTGCATTCGCTGGACCGTTCGGAGCTGGCGGCGCGCCTGGGCCCGGAGCCGTTCAACTTGGTCGACTGGCTGCCCTGGGTCGAGCGGCTCAGC